>JAXHMK010000015.1 GCA_034521495.1 Balneolaceae bacterium | reverse complement strand
CCTCCCCATCCCAGTAAAGAAGCGAATCTTTAAACGCTTCAAAATATTCGTGATCGGGTTCAAACGGAATACGTCCCTCTTCATAGAGGTTTTTGGCCCACAAGTCGTAGTAGGAATGTGTGCCGATGGACTGCAATCTGAAATTGTAATCGAACATGTATAAAAGTGCAGCAGTACTAACTTCGAAAGGATCGCTCTCGGGAAGCATGAGATCGTAAACCCGAACTCTTATTCGTTTCTCTTCTTTATTGAGCAGAAAATAAGCGGGATTATTGTTCATCAATCTCCGGCTGAATGCATCTCCGACAATCGTTCTCGGAATCCCGATATACTGTTTTTCCCTGGCACGCTGATAGCCTGAAACCATATACTCCTCTGTTAGTGGGGAGTGACCTTTAATCTGATCTGTCTCCAGTGCAAAAAATACAGTTATCTCATCAAAGGCATTGTTCTGGCCAAGCGCCAGCACCTCTTTCATTCCGTCACTGTCAATATCTTCAGTCAAAGTCTGAGCAATACGACCGGTATGAATATATCTTCCCAGCTCATTCCCGTTATCCGGGTTCATCTTTAAAATGATACTTGGAAAAAAATTCCGATGACCTACATTTGCAATAAGAAAGTGCTCTGATTCAGCGGATCTCTCTGCATAGTTAACGGAGTGCAACCGGAATAAATCTTCCGAAACATCTGTCTTATTTGGGAAATCGATGTTAAACATCAGATCTCGTGCCCAAATCACAGAATCGCCGGATACAGAATAGGCCACCAACTGCTCACCGTTTGTACCATCCGCTACTTCCAGGCTTCTTGCAAAAATGACCTCATTGGTTCCGTCAGAATTGAGATCAAATAAACCAAATTTGTTTGTTATACTCTCATTGGCTTGCTCTAAACGGACAACCTCTGAGCCTGCTTCCAATGCCGCAATTCTCTGTCCGTATTGATTATTAAGGATCAAATGTGTTCCGCTGAATTCTCCATCTACAGGATTTTGATCCACCGGCCCAAAAATCAACCAGCCAATAACTCCAATCAACACAAGAATCAGCGGAACGGTAACGGCTCTGTACTTTTGACTCTTCATCTGTTTGAAATAGAAGCTCAAAAATCCTTCTACCTGGTGTGAAGCAAGACGCCTGTCAAAGAATATCTCTCTCAGATGATCTGCACCATAGAGCACTAAATTGCGGGTTGGATATTTTTCCCGGAGTTTGCCTAATTCTTGCTCAAACAGATCTCGCTGAACAGCCGGAACCACCAATATTTTACCCCATGAAAAGTAAGCTGCTTGCACTTTTAAGCTTACGCTTTCACGATCAACCGGACGTACATTCCCCTCTTTATCAACATTACCAGTTATTACAGAATGAGAATGCAATTTATATAATTCTCTTTGATGACTCGCTTCAAGTAGCCGTGTAAACCAAATTGCAGAGATAGCAAGATTTGCAGAATCTCCGAAATGAAATGCCTGCTGAAATTCAAAATTTACACCGGCACGGTAATACCTCTTATTTCGGGTACCGGCAGTTGATTCAAACAGGTTCCTTGCGGCAATCAGAACATCTTTTTTTTCTTTCAGTGATGGATTTGTCGCTCCATAGACATGCATATTCCAAACCAGTTCATCCTCCTTCTCTGTTTCGGCATATTGTTCAACTGAAATTTTACGCAATCGTCCATAGGCCTCTTCCTGATGATACCTTTCAGCGACCGGTATAAAAGTTTTTCCATCTTCAGGTGTCTGAATTATGTTAATTTGCCGTACTATTCGTTCGAGCTGTTTTTCTCCTTCTCTTGGAAGATCTTTTCGTTGCTGAAGTTTTTCAGCAATCAGATTTCTCAGCCGATCCAATCCCCTTACGTCTTCGGAATGATCTTGATCCACCAGCTCAGATTTGACGAATGATCGTTGTAAATGATACCTGACTCCTCTAAAATCATCCAGACATCCGTACAAAAGTATGCAAACCTCTCTCAGACAATTGTAAACTCGTGTAACATTTTCACTTTTTTTTGATAAGTGAAGCTCCGACTCAATTGAATCAAGCAATGCCAAATCCTGCTCAATTTGTTGCGGATCCATACCTGTCCACGTTAAAGGATCAGCGTACTCCGGAAGTTCATCCACGAGTTGAAGAATGTAAGACTCGTACTTTTTAAACGATCCCTCCAGGCTTTTGATAAAACCTCTGAAAAGATAATACCGGTGACGAATTGAAATCGAAGTTTCAAAAAGGTCTATTGTCTCTTGGAACTGCCTCTCAACTTGAATAGGATCAGGCATATGGCTACCTCAAATTCAAAATATTTATGCAATCTTAGTTGTTTTTAAAATATTCCCTGGTCAATAAAAACTCTTCTCCTGTCCAATAGAGAATTGAATCTTTGTACGTCTCAAAGTAATCAAAATCAGGAACCTCTCGAATTTCTCCTTCCTCATAAAGATCACGTGCCACAATATCGTACACATCACTTGTACCTACACCTGATGGCTCCATATTTTCATCAAAACTCACTGATACCAATACTTCACCAACCTGATTTCGAAACGTCGTTCTACCCTCTTCCACAAGTACCCGAGTGGTTTGATTTGCCACATCGTAATAGATCGATCTCCCTTCATTGTACTTCAAAATCGGACTGGTATATTCTGCAATAACTGTTTTTGGAAGTAAAATATAATATAATTCATTTGCAGAGTGTATCCCCGCAGGTTTATAATCTCTTGTGAGGGGCGAAAATCCATGAAAATTCTCAACGTCTAAAACTCCCATTGAAGCCAGCCAGTAAGCATTATTAATACCTGTAAAAATTACATCTTCTCGTTCATCGCCATCTATATCTTCTATAATCATATCCCTAATATGACCGATATGAAGATATTCCGACTCAACTTCGCCGGATTCCGCATCCACCAAATATAGAATCGTTTGGAAGTAGTAAAATGAATTGGCATTAACAACAACTTTGAAACCATCGTCTGTTTCAACCAACCCCATCTCCCGGATTAGCATCTCCTTTTGTGTTACACCCGATTGTCTCGGAAAATTGTAGTTCAGCATCAATTCGCGGTTCCAAATTATTGAATCTCCACTCACCGAATAAGCCGTTACGTCCGAAATCTCTCTGTTCGATTGATTCAACCGATTTCGTTTCCCATAAATTACTTCATTAATCCCATCATTGTTTATATCAAAAAGTATTGTCAGTGGGAATCCCTCTATTGTTGCAGGATTTTTATACCTGAAAGCTGTTTGTTCTCCTACTTCAATCCGTTCAATCTCAGCCCCGTTCTTGTTTTCTATTATAAGTGATGACCCCTCATAAGAGAAATTCTGTGGATTCCTGTCAATCGGACCATACACCAGCCGCAGAACAACCAACAAAAGAGCGATGATTACTGGAATCAGAACAAACTTTGAGTGTTCGTTTTTTAAGCGGTTTAACAAATAATGTATTCTCCCCTGAACGTTATGAGCAGCAATTCGCCGATCATAAAAAATCTCCTCTAATCGGTTTACACCGATAACCTCCAGACCGCGATCTGGATATTTTTTGCTTAATTTTTCTACCTCAGCTTCAAATTGCGCCCTTTGAGAAGACGGTATCACCAACATCGTTGCCCAGGAAAAGAAGACAGCTTCTGCTTTAAGACGAATACTTGTTTCATCGACCGGTTGTACAGACCCGTCTTTATTGATATCTCCGGTAATGGCAACATTTGAATAAACGGTATATCGCTCCCTCTGTTTACCGGTTCCTAAAAGGATGGAATACCACAGAGCTGCAATACCAAGATTTGCTGAATTTCCATTGTGAAAAGCCACTGTATTTTCAAATCGTACACCTCCGCGATAGTAACCAGAGTTCGTTCTGTTTGAGCCGGATGCAAACAACTTTCTGGAAGCAAGTATAGACGCTTTAGTTTGTTCCAGGGAAGGAATTTCAGCACCGTAAATATTCGTCATCCAGATCAATTCATCGCGGGAATTTGAATCTGCCTCTCCATACAGTTCTACCGACATTTTTCGCAACCGTCCATATTGGCTGCTTCCGGTTTGATCTAAGCTGTATTTTTCAGCCACGGGAACGAGTATGCTTCTCTCCCGGCTATCCGATAGATCTTTTACTTGTTCGTGTAATCTTTCGAGGAATTCTTGCTGCTCAGCGGAGCGCTTACTTTCCCGTTTTAACTCTACTGAAAGTATTTCAAAAAGCCAGTCTAAACCCCGGTTCTCGAGGCCTTCATAATTCTCAATGGAATTCGCCTCCGGCCATGAAAGCCCGGTTCCCTTCCGGAGATAATAAACAGCCTTTTCAAGATGATTTAAACAGCTGAATAACAGCAAACACACTTCCTGAAGATTCTTTTTTCTTTCATTGTACTGGTCATTTTTTCCCGATAGATCTATTTGTGTATGAATTCTTTCCAACACCGAAAGATTCTCTTCGATCTCTTTCGGATCTATCCCACTCCATGACAAGTGATCAGTAAATAGCGGTAAATCATCCAGCAGTTGTATGATGTACGATTCGTACTTTTTAAACTCTCCCTCAAGTGTATCTATAAAATCAAAAAAGAGTTTGTAACGGTGACGAATTGAAAGTGCAGAATCGAAATATTCGATTAGCTTTTGAAAATCCTGTTCTACTTGAATCGGATCTGGCATGGCGATGGCAATAGATCATTTGAAGAAGAAAAGACTGGAAACAGTACCCGAAAAATTTTGAATCTCAACAGAGCATTTTCCATCTTTTACAGGCCAAATGGAAGATTTCTCTCCACTGTAAATCACCATTTTATCCGGATTTCTCTCACTTGAACCTTTGAATGAAATCTGTAATTCATCCCCGTCATTAAATAGTGTAAGTTCCTCTCTTTCGAAATACGATTCCGTCGTATCAAAATTTAGCGTCTCATCTTTATCATCCTTAAAAACTCTGATTTTTGAGATCGGAAGGTGCAGCTCACACTTATTCCAGCTCTTTATGGCATTTTCCGGGAATTTCTGATCCGGTATCACAAATGTACCACCGGGATCGCTGACAAGTGTTGTTTTCTCACGATCCTGCACTTCAACAAGAACAATATCATCTTCATCCACAAACTCAGAAATTACATGGAGTTTTGATTGATTTTTTGATCTGTTATGTAAAATCCTGATCAGTGTTTTATGCTCATCAGAAACAAACGTGCGAATTGTTTTCAGACTTTTTTTACTTCGGTCAGCAACAGGAGTCTGAGCGGCAAGTACAAAAATCCCACCAGAATTTTTTGATTTTTGTGGGGCAGATTCCAGTTCTATGACAGATGAAAAATGGTCCGGTCTTTCCTGAACAGATTCAATCTGATCTACTTTCTTGTAAAACAGTTGAAACCACTCGGCAAGCAGACGTAATTCAGAATCCTTTTGGATCCATTCTTCAATCCATTCAATCTCCTCTTCTGTTAATGAGGAGCGGTTAAGAGTATACAATTCGATATGTTTTTCTGTTGGAATATTCAAATAGTCTCAAACTTTATGTAAAATTCCTCGCAAATGATACCATCTGCAAAAAATTATGACCAGTCATCTTTAAACGTTTCAACAAGGTCTTTTCTGATAAGCTTTACTAAATATTCAAGTATCTGGCGTTTATTCTCTCTGAAATTATTGTATTCTAAAGAGGGCATATAATATTTCAGATATTCATACTGAGATGATTCCGTTTTTCCATCCGTAAAATAATCGTTTACTATATCTTTCGCTGCATTCATATAAATATCCAGTTCCTTATGGCTGATTTTGCCTTTCCGAACATATGAAGAACCCGTACTGTTTCGAACCATTTTAGAGCTTTCTTCAAGGAGCTCCTCAAATTCTGTTTGAATAATCGCCTCATCTGCATTTATTTTCTTCTTTTTATTGGCAGAATCGTTAAAGTGCACATAAGTCAAACGAATAATCGATGCCAATCCAACCAGTGAAATTCGTTTTTGATAGCGCTCCTGTCTCTCAAGAATATCAATAACCTCGATCAAAATTTCCGGAATCTGCATCTTGTCTTCTATACGTGAAGAGAGGTGTATCTGCATAAACTCTGACGGCATAACCGGCAGATTCTCTTCACTGTCTTCACCAATGATGATATCCCCGTGTTTATAGCACACCCGATATTCACAGTCATTATCCCGTATAGCCAATTTTAAATTCCGGATAATTTTTCGGAGAGAGGGATCCTTCTCTCCCACTGCCCGAAAAATATTATCCTCAACCTTTGTAAATACAAGCTTTCTCAACTCAATCATCAGATCCGAATTAGTTAACTCCTCAAGATTCAAATCATGAAAATAATCCTGAAGTCTTACAAGACAGCCATTTTCATCCTTCTCAAAAAGTTCAGCAATAAAATCCCAGGCAAGATCCTCCAGTCGTTCGCCGCGAATCATGTATAAGTTGATTGGATGCGGCCTTCATCCTAAGATAAGCTAAAGCCATTGAATGACACTTCTTTATCAGTTTTTTTAACTCTTTCCTTGAAACGTTTTCGCCCAAACAACTTGTGATCGTCTCTATCAGTCCCATAAATATAACTTGATGTTTTAGTACCCCGTATAAACAAAGTGATTATTACAAAAAAATGCGGTCATTTTAAAGTACATATTCAAGTTTAAAATTATTCTAATTTATATACTTAAATATTTAATATTACTCATCTTACAATATTCGAATTTTGAGTAGTCTACCTTATTATCTTCAATCAGACTGAGCTTAATCCACTTCAAGAAGGCTTTGCAAAACTCTGACCGTCATCCTGAACTTGATTCAGGATCTCCAGATACTGGCTATAAAGGCGAATGGAGAATCTGAATCGAGTTCAGATTGACCAATAACCACGGTTTTGCAAAGCCCTCTTCAATTAGTTAAAGGAGAGCCGGAATAACTGCAAAAATCATATCTACACCATCTTCTGCCTCTAAAGAGCCTTGTGTCGGCTTTCACATGTTCCTTTGAATTTCGTACTCCTTTTGTATGAGTCATGCCAGCTTCCACCCCGATCTATCAAGAGCAGACAGGAGCGCACATATTAAAATATTTTAAATCGTACCAAATAAACCCCATTAGGGAATTCACATTATTCTATTGGTTAAGTATTGCCTTTGCATCTTCAAACCGGTCTGCTTTATGAAGGGCTTCAACCAGGTGTTTTTTTAAAACTTCATTGTCCATATTTGCCCGGTGTTGAGCCAGCCAGCGGTTACAGAGTAATTCAAGTTTTCCTGCATCATCATACGTTCTGATGAGCGCGCTATAAGTATTAGAATTTTCCGGTTCCAGTGAAACGGCCCGTTCGTAAGCTTTTATCGCTTTTTCAGTTTGATTCTGATCTTCCAAAATCCTCGCCAGGGCAACATGCGCTTCTGCAAGTTTCGGTGAGAACTGAATGGATTCTTCAAGCTGATCGAGAGCTTTTTGAATCTCCCCCTGATTGCTGTAATAGATTCCGCTCATATAGTGTAAGCGCCCGCTCGTATTGTATTCCTCCAACAGATCCAGCATTACTGGCTCAACGCGGTTTTGATCAAATGTTTCCGTCAACCACCCGAACGATTTTTCTGCAATACGATTGATCTCCTTGAACTCGCCAATCTGCTCCTTATTCCCGGCCTGGCTTTGAATTCCTTCCTGCTGCACCTGCGCTTCAATGGTTTGCTGCTGCTCAGATAATACACGCAGACTTCTACGCAAGGCTTCTTCTGCCAGTTCAAACGCTTCATCTTCCTGAGAATCTTGCTCTTTCAATTGCGATAGCGCCAAATAGGCTTCAGGATTATTTGAACCCTCACCAATTGCATTTTGTAAATGCTCTGTTGCCTGTCGATGATCGCCCGCATTCATTTTTGCAACTCCCAGCCGAACTTTCACCTCCGTATCACTCTCTTTTGATAACGGCAGTAATCGCTCATAAACGTCCACTGCTTCTTCCCACTTTTCACGAGCTTCCAGATTTTCTCCCAGCCTGGAAAGAAGTGTCGGATCAACCGGGTAGTTGGATTGCAGTGATCGATAAATCTCGCCTGCTTCTTCGAGTGAATCCTGTTGCGAATAGGTATTTGCCGAGGCCATCCTGTATTGGAGTTCATGTCCGGTCTCAGTTGCCAGGGAATCATAAACGGCCCGAGCCTGCTGCCATTTCTCCTCCATCTCAAATGTTTCTGCAATCTCCCCAGATATTTGTCTATCCTTGGGAAACTTGTTCTCCATCTTCCGAAGCACCGCCCGCTTTCCCTTCATATTGAATCGCCGCTCATTCAGATCGGCCATCGAGCGGTAAATCTTTTTCTCATTGGGGTGTTTTTCCAGTAGCTCCTCCAGGACTGTCACTGCCTCCTTGGATTGCCGGTTTGACATTAACAACTCCGCGTAGATCAAGCCATTATCTACATCATTCGGATTTAAACTGTACAGCTTTTCAAACTGCTCCAGCACGGCCTCCCGGTCTTCCTTTTGATAGTAGGCCGAGGCCTTCATCTTTATCAGCCCAGCATCCTCGGGAAATTTCATCTGAACCTGATCGATCACTTCGATGGTTCTCTCATATCGCTCTTCCTCCATCAACAACATCGCATAATTCTTATGAGCCTGGAGGGAATCCGACAGATTCTTAACGGCTTGTTCCATCTCCCGCAAGGCTTTTTCGGGTTGATTATTCTGGTACGCTTGCGCTGCGATTGATTGGTGAACCTTGCCAATTCTTGCCTCTACCCGATCTTGGCGCACCTGCATTGGATTCAGTGATTCTCCCTGTTTTAAAGCTTTATCTACTTCTTTATAATGAACAAGTGCCTCCTCAAATTTTTGTTGCTGCAGCAGAGATTCCGCAAGAAGCCACCGGAACGCGCCCGTTTGAGGAAACAGATCCATCGCCTGCCTGCTTTTATCTTCGGCCATTGCTACATCCCCAAATTGAAGGTAGGAAGACACCAGGATCAGTTGAGCCCTCATCCGCATGGGATCTTGCTCAGTAACTCGTTCCAGCGTCTCTATTGCTGACTGATAATTCCCCTCCTGATAATAACGCATCCCCTCCTGCTCAAGCATATGTTGGGCTTGGGCCGTACCTGCTGTAAATAGGAACAACAGAACAGTTATGAATTTCACGATATTAGATTCAGAAACTTGAACCATTTATTGGGTCTACCTAAAATCTGAGATTGAAAAATTTATCTTTAAAATGCAGCTGAGTAAGAGCTTTAAGAGTATACTTTTTGTTTGATTCTAACTAACGTGATTTTAATAAAAAACCATGAATTTGAATCCGAAAGTCCCCTCCTTTTCGTATGTGTTTAGCGTCCTGGCAGAGTGCGATAGCTCCTGCCAGAGTCGCGTGGGACGGTTTTCGAAGAGAAAGCCCTTATCCCAAACTCTGACAGGAACCGAAAAGCACGGTACTCTGTCAGGTTGTTTGAATCTCAAACCGCTAAACACGTACTCCTTAAACAACAAGGAGGGGAGACTCTTTTTCCAAAATGCTTATTCGTATTCATCGTTTTACAACCTCCAAATCTTTTGAATTCTAAATCATCTTCTAACTAAAATTATTCTTCAAACTCAACCGGTTCACTCGGCCGGCTTTCATTACCAGAAATATCTACCGCACGAACCCGGTACCAAAGCTCGTCATTTGCATTTTCGTCGATCCAGTTCGTCTCTTCAACGGGCTCTTGGTTCAGCGGATTGTAAACACCTGTGGAGATATTGGAACGATAGACATTGTACCCGACCATATCAGGTGCCGTTACCGGTTCCCAGGTAATCTCAACACCGTCATCCACAGAGGTGGCTCGAACGTTCCGAACTTTGCGCGGCGGATCATAATCACGAATCTGTACCGTATCACTGAGTGCTGGCTTACTCTCATTTCCAACCGAGTCTATCGCGCTCACCCCATATTGATATTCCAATCCCAGCTCCACAGATTCATCCCGAAGCAATCTATTTTGAACCGACACGCTGTCAATCTCTGTCAAAGTCGAATCAATCTTTTTTCGATGAATACGGTAGCTGACAGCATCCCCCGAGGTGGTTTGATTCCAGTTCAAATCTACGCGAATTCCATCCACGTTATTTGCCATTACATTGGCGGGTGGCTGCGGCGGAGTCAAATCAGGAACTTGTAGACGAACGGTGGTTGTATCACTAAAATTCCTGGATGAGTCTGCTGCCAAAACACCATACTCATAGTAAATTCCTTCACCGAAACCGCGTCCGCCCACGCCGACATCGTTATATTCATGTTCCAGGTAATCTTCAGAAATGATCTGATTAAAAGTAGTCGAGTCGTCAGGTGAGATACTTCTTCTCAATAAAATGTATCGCCGTAAATCATCCGGCTCCTCTTCAGTAGTCCAACTCAGGGTAACTCCCTCTTCTTGTGATATGAACTCCGCTGAGAGATCACTTGGCGCCGGCGGTGCAGTTGTATCTGATATATGACGTGCAGCCACCGCACTTCTTGGACTTTCATTTCCGGCTGAATCTACGGCTGTAACTTTATAGAAATGCCGCTCTCCCTCCGTAACAGCAGGATCCCTGAAGATGGGATTTACAGGATCAATGAGTTCATCATGAAGCAGAGTATAATCACCCCTTACTTCCATACTTTTATATACACGATACCCGGCAAGATCGGGCTCAGGACTCACCGGCCAGGTAACTTCAATCTGTTGATTCACATATTCAGCAGCCACTCCTTCAATCACGGCCGGGGGTACATTGTCTTCTATGGTATGAGTCACAATCTCTCCGGTTGGTCCGGTTTGGCCGGTAATATCCACGGCAACCACCATAAACTGCATCTGTCTGCCCAACCGGTCGGTTGTAAAATGGTATTCATACTCCGTTCGCTCCTGATCCCTCAGAATAATTTCATCGTTCACCACCTCCAGCACATCATTATCCGGTTCCGACTGATAGATCTCAAACCGAATTACTTTATCGTCCTCATCCTCAGATGGCGGATAGGTCCACTCGGCCGTCATCGAATATCCTTCGTTCGAAATTTCCAGATTTTCGGGTGGCCGGGGTGTCTTCTCTTCGAGTGTAAACTCCTGTTCCAGCGTTTCTCCGGTGGGTTGTCCCAAATCATCCACAAATTCAATCCGGTAGGTGACCGTCTCACCGGCTTCAGGTCCTGTATCGATGTAAAGTCTCCCTAATGCATCTGCAATCTCGGGATGAACAAAGGTGTACAACCGGCCCACAACTGAATTGGACCGCAGGGAGAAAAAGCTGTCTGTGGCATCTTCGGCCTCGAGTGCGGTTTGAACCTGTTCATAAAGATCTGTACCAATAGCCGACGGCAACTCTTCCGGGTACAAAACGCCCCGAACCGGGTCATCATTAAGCTGTTGAAACTCTTCGGTACCTTCATCCTTCCGATAAATATTAAATCCATCCCCCAGCGGAACCGATTGGATGTGATAGACATACACACTGTCGCCATTCATGGCATAGCGCAGCTGCTCATCATCCACCTGGGCGGAAAGGTTACCCCAGGAAAAGAGAATAACCGGGATCAACCACAACAACTTGTATTTGAACAGATTTATATTGCTCATGTCACATTCATTTTTTAAAAAAATGGTTTTCTAATTGCTGAAAAAGTGACCTTGAAGCGTTCCCGATTTCTCGGGATCCTTCAAGCGTCACGCTTTTAAACTAACAACCGAACGCTGCAAGGTCCTTACGGACGCTTGAAGGTTCTCTACCCAAAAATGATTTAAAATTCAAAATCATAATCATACTCTTGTTGATTGGAATCACTAAAATCGTTCACCGTTGGAGTTTGGGAAACCGTCGTCTGCATTCCGTTTCCGTTTGTAATTCGAATGGAAACCCGCAGATCCAGGAAACTCTGGTTAGAGATATCTTCAGTTATCGATCCGCTCAAGGTGGATTCTTGCACTCCGTTCACCGTTATAAAGTTCGACCACATCGCCCCAAAGCTCATCGCGTTTTTGCTTGAAACCTTATACTCAACCTTGCTGATTCCACTTTCAGGATCACGAATATTGCTGACACCAATCGTCATTTCATCCCCGTTTTGGCTCAGGGAGATGGATGGATTTTCAGGAGGTGAGTTATCAAACACCACACTACCGCTCCATCCGGTTTCAGATTCCAATCCTTGTCCGTTTACGGTTCTCACTTTTAAGACCAGGGATGTTCCTTCGGGAATCTCTTCCGTCGGCACCTCAATAAAGGACGCGTCAGAACCATTCATAGATTTCTCCTGGTCGGCGGCTAACGCATAGAACAGCAGTCCCACATTTGCTGAGGATGTATTCACTTCTGTCCACGGCAGCAGATCTCCCGAAAACAGTCCTTCTGTAGCGGTGAACTCATACCTGTCAACCTCCGTCTCCCAATCCATAGAGGGTCGGTACAAGTAGAAACCGATCTCTCCGGGTTTGGCAGATGCTTTAATCTTGGGAGTCCACGGCCGGGTTGGATCTTCGGGCGTGACAGGGCCAATCGTTGAAGCTTCTCCTGAATTTCCGGCCTCATCTACAGCTCTTATGTGAATGTAGGAATCTTGGTTGAAACTGAGCGGATCACCCTCAATCGTGGTTTCGCTGCTGTAGGACGTGTTTATTTCATTGGGTTTGGCGAATGCAGCCTGGCTGTTCTCATCCGAAGAAACGGCATATTCATATCGGTGAACCCCGGATGTACTATCGGAAGCATCGCTCCAATTGAGAGTCAGCTCTGGTGTTTCCACATCTTTTGGCGGCGGATCTTCATATTCCGGAGTAGCCGGACCGGCCTCCCTGAAGTTGCTCTGGAATTCACTTCCGGATTTAATTCGAGGCATCGTAATTCCATCTTCACTGATTGCCGGAGCGGTCGGCAGATCTCCGTCATACTGGATGGGAGTACTCATCTCCTCAGCAGAACTCGTCATGCCCACACCATTCACAGCCCGAACCGACAAGTAGTGCGGACCTTCCGTCAGATTTACATCCTGGATGGTAATTTCCTGGATGATATTGTCAGCTCCCGCCATATTACCCAACAGATCAGATGCTTCACGGGTCACCCGCCGCCCTTGCCGTTCCGTCCAATCCACAATATCTGTGGCTCCTTTGCTGCTGCCAAGTGCATACTCAAAGGCGGCGATATCCGTATCCTCATCAAGCGATGTTGCCTGGAATACAATTTGTCCGGCTTGATTGGTCCAGTATACATTAATCGTTTCAGATTCTATGTTATAATTATCCGACACACGGAATCGGGTCGTTTCCGACTTGTTGTATTCTACTTTCACAATCGGTTCGCTTGGGGGAGAGTCGTCTTCCTCTTCAATACTCTCAGCAACTCCACTGGGATGTGGCGAAACACTTCCATACTCATCAACAACAGCACTGAAAGAAGCTGGTCGGCTAATCGCTGTACCCGACGGGCCGCGTACTCTCACAACAACCCCCATATTTAGCTCTTCAACATCTTGCGTCGTTTTGAAAATATATCGTGTTACATCTGAACTACTCCCGGTAGAGAGCATGCCTTGAGCATATACATCAGACCCGGCACCGGATCCGCCCAAATAATAGCTGTTCTCTACAATGTTTCCTGTTTGGTGTGATGCATTCCAGCTCAGGGTGATCTTGTTATTGTAATCCGTCAGATTTCGTGTTACCTGGATTCCCCCAATCCTGGGCGGAGTAAGCGTTTCTTCAAGGTCGTCTTTGCGCTGATTGAGGTCAACAGCCGCGCTGTCACCTGCAAGTGCCGCTCTGCGTTCTGCATAAATCGCTATCATCTCACGCAGGGTCATGGTCAGTGACGCTTTTGATTTGTAAATCTCATCTACCGTAGCGGTGAAGTCTTCGTGAGCAGTTTCCATCGGTTTAATGTTATTCTGGTAGGTTGATGCCATCCGTTCCGCTTGTGCTCTGGAGGAATCGCGGATCGCTTCGTAACCGAGAGTGGGCATTTCGTACCAGAACTCGATACCATTTTGGATGAAGTTCAACACAAAACTCTGGATGTCATTATTTGCAAAATCCCGCATATCCGATTCAAACTGATCTGCCAAATCATCCGCATCTGATCCGCTTGTACCCGGATCGAAGCCATGAATAAATCCTTCTCTCTTTCCGGCTATAAATACAATATCATCCACCGCATCCCCCGGAACACTATTACCACTGAAGGTTGCACTATTTTCACTTTGGTAATTGATCGACCAACCCAGACGATTTTCCAGCATCGATTCGTTTCCTTCAATCACGGCATCTCGCACACTCCCGCTTCGCAGATTGGAAAATGCTGTTAATTTATCAGAAGCCCATTTATTGTTTCTCCATCTGTATGAAATGTAGTTTCCGTAAAACTTGTCTATTGCCTCGCTTGCATCCGCAAATCGCTGGGAAATAGTATTGGCTCCTACCTGGTATTCTTCGTCACTTGCCTCCCATTCATATCTGCCAGTTGTTGGATTCTGAGTAGGCGTACCCAAAGCGAGTTGTGTTGAAAGAGCCTCATCAATGCGATCTGATATAGTTGGATACTGAATCGATGGCTGCCCGGTATTTTTTATCCAGCTCATCAAGAGCTTCTCTCAGCTCTGTAAGATTTTCTCTGTTTGAAGAAGCCTGCTGCGAATCAATACTAAACGAAGGCGGATCATCACTTTCTTCATTCCACTGCATCGAGCTGTTTTGAACCGGACTGCTGAGCTCTTCATCCAGCAATTGCTGCGCAGAGGCTTCCCACTCAAGGGCCAGCTCCCGGGTTTCGCTCAACCGGTTTTCAACATCCTCGGCATCCTGGGTCAGCCTGTCAATCTTCTGCTCCATTTCCGATCTCAGGCTTGAGATATTATAATCGGATTCGGTAGGCCGGTTTTCCCCGGAAATAATCAGATCTTTAATATCCGCATGAATCTGCGCTGAACTGTTCATAAAGTTTTGTTCCAGCACCGTCACAATATTAACAGTGTTGATCGGGTAAGATGACTTGAACTCAGTAAGTTCTGTCCGGCCGCTGCCAGCGTTTCCTCACTAATTTTCAACACCTCGGGTGTGCTTTGCATCTCTTCAGCAGCATCCATCGCCTCTTTCATCTGCTCTCCCATATTTTGGGCCTGCTCTCTCGCATCTGCTACGCGCGACTCGTACTCACTATTCGAACCCGTTCCGCCGTCGATTTTTCCATCTTGCAAGGCAAGCCAGACTCCTACCCTGCCGTTAAACACCAAGGCTACGTTTACATACGCACTTGCCGATGCATAAACCAGGTATCCGTTATCTATCAGCAGGGCACCTTTCAGCGTTCCTCCAACACTGGCTACTTTGAACAGCGTGGCGTTAAATCCAATTTCAACATAGGCGCCAATCTGTTCATCCTGAGTCAACCACCAAAACGCCCCTTCCCAGGTACTCTTGGAAGAAATGATTCCAATATCGAAACCCTGTGAAACCATGATTTCAACATAAAACCCATCCTGGTTGATCATGAAGCTGGCATCCGCCTCGGCAATACCACCGACGATATCCAGGCTGCCATCTCCGTTGATGGCCCATATAATTTTCAGCTGATCATCCGAACTGTTTTGTGTGTCTTCTACGGCAATAAAATCGATGTTCATTTCGCCGGTCAGCACGCCTACATAATCTACAGTCACACCTATTCCGGCACCGATCTTGAATCTTGGATCCCACTCAACCTGCAGGTATACCCCTGCCTCCAACCTGTCTCCCTGGTTCAACAGTTCACCCTGTACGTCCATCATAATCCACTTGTCAGTGATGAGCATGAGTGTACGTCCCTGGATGGCATACATACCTCCCTGGCCGATCAGGCTTGCTCCCGCATTGAGGGCTATCGCAAAGTCATAACCGCCGGATTTATCTTCCCAGGGTGGCTGGTCGCTGTACAGCTCGTAATCTGTCAACGCAAGTACATCTTCAAAATCTTCGTTTTCGGCATTGTAAAAGAATCCACCTCCGACTTCAGTAATATTTACAACCCCCGGAAAGAGAGGTATTTCGGCCTGTACAGCTACAAAAATCCCAAAACTGAATTCGTTATTTAAGGTAGACATTTCTCCCAGTGCCGCTAAGCCATAGCTTTGTCCGGATGGCGACTCAATTTCACCTCCTCCGGCAACACGAAGAAGAAATCCATCCGACTGTTTTTCATACTCGAGACTTGCAAAAAGGCGAGCTGTACTACCAAGTTCAATATTTACCCCTTCAATATTCAGGTAGAGAGAATTGGAATTCCGATAGTAGAATATTTCTTCGATTCCGCCTTCGAATCCACCCGGTATTGTAATATTTACAGCATCATTGCCATCGTCTCCAAATCGTAAATATTCATCTACCTGTATATTAGTTTTTGTACTATCCGGATTCTCTTTTGAACCGGCTTGTTCCATTATCGTAATCTCTTCATCCCGTCCCCACTCGAAGCTGCCCACCTCTATCGAAACTGTATTGGCTATTGAAAAACTACCTCCATCAACCTGCCCCATCGAGGCGATGCCTTCCTTCGAAATTTGGAAATCCTTCAGATCAAGCCCCGCGCCGCCGATTCCCTCAAGCTGAAAATTTGCATTGGCGTCAATCGACACACCTAACGTGTCTGCAGATGGATCGATCAGGGAAGCGTTGCTAATAGTCATTCCAAAAACCCCGGCATCAAATGTAAAGCTGGGGCTGTTCGTAATATTCCACTCCAGTTTTTGTTGAGCCATCCGATACCGGATTCCATACGTTTGCGGACTCCCGGGCTGACCGAATTCAATCACATCTCCGTCAATATCCAGGTCCGCGGAAGCATACAGAGTCATCTGCCCCTGATGGATATCTGTGATCTGCAATCCGGCTCCTTTCAAATCGAACGTTGCAAAATCGCCGAGATCGGCAGTTGCGTTTTGCAATACAAAATCAGGCCCGTTGATGGATGCGTTGCCGTCCTGATCAACCGAAATATCAATATTGGATGAACTTCCAATCGGGTCTGGCAGTGTAGCCTCACCCGAGGCTGTAAGTGTTGCATTGTTGTTTTGAATTCCAATTTGAAGCGAATTCAACACCAGGTACTCCTGCATCAGTTGAACCGGGTTGGAGGGATCGATCAGGTTCGCATTCCCGCCGCCGAGTTCAAACGTTCCGTCCGTTCCAATTCTGAAATCACTGAAATCAAATGAACGTTCTGCAAAACTGAGTGACCCGCCCATCGTCAACAGTAAATGATTTTCGGAGGTAATATCCAGCCCGAGATCATTAATCATAAAGTTATCTGTCTGGCCAAACATACTCAGGCTGTGATTTTGGCCTGTATCAACCTCATCAACAGAAACCCCGCTCGTACCTACGCGTAATCCCTCTATTGCAATTTCCAGATCCTCACCCGCCAGTTCATTCATGGCAAATCGACCGTCCAGAACGAGGTTAAAATCACTTTGTGAGAATTCGGTTCCTATGGAATCCAGAATCAGTTTTGCCTGGCCAATGGGCAGTTCATGAGGCGTCAGGTGATTTGTATCCAACGCAAAACCCCAGCTTCCGTTTGTAAAATCGGCGGCGAAGTGCACGTTGGAGGTATCCCCGTCGGCATCTGTAAGAAATCCACTCCTCATATCTCCCGAAAACTGATAGGAAGGGGAGTCGCCAAAATTCAGGTTTACCCCGCGGACAGCTAAGGAAAAAGCCCCGTCTGAAAATTCGTGTCTGGCTACAACTTCTGCATCTCCTTCGGTGTGAGCCGTGGTATAGGTTCCGGCAGAAAAGCTCGCTTCTGTAAACCCGCCGGGTCCAAGAATTATATCTTCTACAATAACTTCCAGATCCTGTATCGATTCAGGCAGGGAAAGTTTTGCATCGGCGTAGAGTTTATGAGGTTGATTCTGCAATTTCTGGTAGCGAAGCGCTGTCAACCCAAGCGGGTAATTCCCGTAATCCGAAAGATTTAGCGGTGTCTGACTTACATCCGCTGTGATGCTCCCACTAATCACTTTATATGAATTGTCGATCACCACATTACTGAAGCTAATATCCACCTGCGGTGATTTTCCTTGTGAATCTTCAATTCCCGCCAACACCAGTGGTACCGATTCATTCTCCGCCGTATAAAGTTCAAGTCCGTTACTCACACTCTGCGACTGCACCAGGTTTTGGCCCTCATCATTTTTCAATACGATATAGGCGACATCTTGGGTGGGCAATCCGAGAGTATCTGGCATGGGTACCGCTCCTGCAAGATTTTCCGGATTAAATCCACTTGAATCGTAATACCCAAGGAGTGTGCTGCTTCCATCCTCCTCGAGAATCAGGTCAGCCCGACCTGAGGTAACGCCCACAGGCTGCACGCCAAGGGTCATATTAAGAAAGTCGAGATTGAGGCCCACGTATGATTCTTCCCCATAAATGAGCGATGCACTGCTTTCCCCATCCGCTGTTAATCCATTTTGATCAATCACCAGGTTCGGAGGCATCACAAAACGTGCGCCGGCCAAAAAATTGACGTCATCATCAGGATCGGCAATTTGCCAGTCTGTAGGGTTGAAAGAAACATCAATTGCAAACTGACTTAATATCTCAAGGCTACCGCCTACAATCGATCCATCCTGGAGACTGAGCGCAAAATCGTTGAATGTGGTCGTCACAGATCCATCTCCCACTTCAAGGTCACCACTGCCGGTGAAAACAAGTCCCGAAGAGTTCAGCAGGGCCGATTGAACCGTCAGCACAAACAGCGGATCATCTGCAGGCAAATTCCACGAAAACGGACCGTTCAGCGAGAGGCTTCCACTCAAGATTTCTCCCTCCATCAGATCAAACATCAGCGAGCCACTTGCCGAGATCGGGTTTTGATTTTCCCGTTCAATCTCCGCATTCCCGGTGCCGTCAATGGTGGCGTTCTGTTCGTCATTTGAGAATGAAAGATCCAGTTCAGATGAGCCAAACCACATCGTCAGTGGTCCTCGCTCAATTTCTCCACAAGGGAGGAAATCCTGCACAGTTCCCTCAAAACCACCCTCCGAATTGAGATTCAGATCTACCCTCGTATCTTCGCAATACTCGCCGCTCCCGGCAAACATATCCGGCATTCCGAAATATCCCGAGACCTCTACATTCACCCCCTGTTGATTATCATCGGTTTCAAATAAGCCGCCGCTAAACTGATCGATATACAATCCGGCCGGGCCGATTGGAATGTGAATCGGATCGTTGGGTACGGTGTAAGGTTCCATCGAACCGCTTAAAATTCCGTTGTCGAAACCGATGTTGCTCAACGTGAGGGATTGCTGGGTCATTTCCGGTGCAGAGCCGCTGAATGATGGGAAGGTGAGTTCGAGATCCATTTCCGGAAGCAGGTCAAGCACATCACTCGCCGAAAGGTTGTGCACGTCAATCGTATTCTTATCCATGCGGAAAGCGAGAGGCTGCAAGCGGAAGATGCCCAGATCAAACTCAGGCGCATTCAGGGCTGGTGTTGAACCGCCGTTAATTTGCTGGGCAGGAATTACAATTCCATCTCCATCGCGGAGATCTACATTTTTGAGCGGCACCTCGATCGATTCCCCGCTGGCAAGCTGAACACCAAGTGTAAAATCAAGATCGGCAAAATAACTGAAGCCGGATGCATCCGAGTAGTTCATGCTCAGCGATGAGATCTGATCGATCGTAAAACTAAAATGACTCAGGTTGATCGTTGCATCATCTGTCAGTGCAGAGGCATCAAAATCAGTAACAGAAAAACCCTGATCACTGAATAGCACATCAACACCGACATCGGCAAGTGGATCTCCTGATAAATCGTTGACCTGAAATCCGCCGGTCAGATCGAACTGGAAATTCGGCTGTCCGCCACTTGTTAGCGGCACATCAATATTTCCCCCGAGTGAATCAACCCGAAGCACAACTCTGTTGCTGTTGGGCTCGAGAGGAACTTGTGCATCCAGGTCGGGCATGTTTACCGTTCCTTCTGCCCGCCCGTTACTTTTGATAAAGACAGTTGCATCTCCGCCATTTTGAAATTGATGATCCAACAGCGTCAGATCTCCATTCAAAAAGAGGGCATCAAAGGGATTCCCGTCGATTGTTTGAGTCGTATAAATAATTTCATTCAGCGAGATTGGAATTCCGTGGGATTCAAGATCGAACGTGGAGTTTTGATCGGGGACGGTTGCTTGCACCGAGCCTGAGATATAGTTCCCGGTGGAGGGATCCACAATTAGATCGGTAAGAGTTACATCTACGTTGGGAACATCGGGTTGATTGCCCTGAAGCGCCGGTACAAACAGTTGCAGCGGCTGGCCTTGCAGTGTTTCCACTTTGAAATTCCCGCTGCTTTGCCGCGTGGTTTGAACCAGGAGATCCCCGTCATCTTTCACTTTCAGATACGCGATCTCTTCGGTTGGCAGCGGTATTCGTTCCGGTAAAAACTGCTCGGTAAAGAAACCCATATTGGGCGTAAAACCTGAAGCATCGATCACGGCGATGCGCTGATCATCTTTAAAAATCTCTGCCTGTCCTTTTCTGAACTCCAAACGGATCGAGCCGCATGGCAAAATCATTGGAATAGATGATCTCGAGATCATCCAGCGACAGATCCTTAAAATTCAATTCGGCCGTTGATGCACCCGATGCGTTCACCCCGTCTGAATCAATAATAATTGTACCGGCCAGTGTCATCAAAACGCCCGGTGAATAGGTGAGAGAACTATCCCGCAGTGTTGCTGAAAAATCGAGTTGATGCGTGTCCGGATCGATACCTGCTTCCAGACTGAACTGTTCATCCAGGATGATTCGTCCGCTTTGAACTTCAAATGTTTGCCAGTCCACCAGCAGCTCATCAAAGGTTACGCCCATGGTTTCATCTTCAAAAAGCAGAGACTGACGGCCATCGATGGAGATACCGTTTTCATCAAGTGTGGCTTCATCCACCCGGAAAACCAGTACCGAATTCTGTTTTGGAATACCCCATTCAAACGGTCCCTGAAGATTGAAATCCAGTTCGGAAAATTCACCGGTCACAGGGTTCAACGTAAATGTACCCGATGCAGATTGATCTTCACCAAGATTGAGAGTTGCACTCCCTGATATTTCGGCCGTTAAATCTCCCGGAACGCCCTGTGAAATTTGCAGTTCTGAGGATGTAATTTGTCCCTTATAAGGCCCGATCTGAACTGGACACTCCGGTACAAAATCATCTGCTTGCAGATCAAATCCGCTGCTTGTAGCCAGGAATTCCAATTGATCAACCGATTGCTCTCCGGGTGCATTATCGCAAGTAAACGGTTCTCCCAGTTCAACAACTCCATCTATATCCAGGTCCGCTTGTGGGTGGAGTTCTTCCTGTTCATACTGAAGCTGCAGTTCGCCCCCGGCCTGATTGATTTGCAGTGCATAGCCCGCGCCAAACTCCCACCGGCAGTCTTCCATTCCCACTGTTTGCAGATCCCCTTCGATGGATTGCCCACTCACACCGGCATCGTTCAGGTTCAATTCTGAATTCCTGAGACAATCGGGATATTCGTTTGAATCCGGAAACTGAACTCCGGCATCCAGCGAAAACTCCCAGGGGCCAACCCCGGTTTCATCCCACTCAAACCAGGGAAAGAGGGATTCCTCAAGCGTAAACCGGTTCAGGCTAAATTGAAATGAATCCAGTTCAAAAGTATTGTTCGGCTGCAGATCTTCTTCGTTAAAAGTAAAATCGGGAAATTGAATGCCTTCGGGGGTGATCGTTACATCTTCAACAACCGGCATTTCTGCCTCGGGTACGGAGGGGAGGAAGAGATTCGCATCAAACTGAAATTCAAAATTCCATCCCAGTTCGTAAGAATAATCAAGAAAAGCCAGGTCCGGGTTTTGAAAACTCAGCTTCAGGATTCCAAGATTGAGTGTCGGTTCGGGAAAGGGACAATCGGACCGAAAATTACCGGCTTGCAGTCCGTCTTCAGCAGAGAGATTCAATCTTCCTTTCGCACCACAATAACGTACGGACTCCTGGGGCTGATCGAGTTTCAACTCAACACTGCTGCCCATGCCCAGGTTATAGCTGAGTGGTACTGGTTCAAACCATGAAGCGCCAAATTGCCCGGTGATATCCCCGATTGAAATTCGAATTTTGTCCGAGCCTTCAAGCAGAGAAAACGTTTCATTAACCTCGCAATCGACCCGCGCCGTAAAACTTCTTCTCCCGATTGGGATAGAGGGAAGATCACATCGCACATTTCCAAACGTTTCTGCAAATCCGCCCGCCGTAACAATTCCTTCAGGATAATTGGCACTCATCGATGTAACCGACACCTGGAAAGGTGCAGCTCCAAGGCGTTTTAAAACATCCTCTGATTCTGCCTGTATCGAACCGACCGGTCCCAATCGCTGAAGAGTAAGTTCCCCGGTGGCAGATAAATTCTCCCCATCCGGAATTTCAAATTCTGCGGTTGTCGTCACTCCTTCCTCCAAACTCCAGTTAATCTCATCAGCACGCACAAACCCGGCTGTCTGGCCAAAAATTTCTGCAAGATCCGGTGCATTGCCAGTCAAAGATCCATCCAGTATGACCGGATTATCTAACGATTCTTTTTGAAGCCGGAGATTTTGCACGTTGACCGATGTCTCGAGAGCATCCTGACCATCAAATTGAAGTCTCAGGGTTGCATTTCCCTGAAGTCGGTATGCATCGGACGTTTCATCGATCTCTAAATCAACAAGATTTACAAGGCTTGCGAATTCGGGAATCAGGGGAATTATTTCAAGCTCGTTGATCTCCGTAACCGGTTGATCCTCATCCTCCGCCTCTTCTCCATAGGTAAAGGTAAATACTTCACTCCTTCCTTCGTTTCTCACGGGCAATCTTTCGTCAACATCCGCAGCCCGAATCTGCCAGGCATAGGTAACTCCCTCTTCCAGCGACTGAAACTCCGGCTGATAAGGGATGGTTGTTTGACCCGTGAGTGAGGTTTGATGATGGGCTCTGTTACTCAGAATTGCCTCCGATGGATTTTGACCTTCCAGGACTTCCACCACCAGCAACTCATATTTAAACGTGGTTACGTCTGTGGCGCGCACCTGGGTCCACGAAAAGGTGGGAAATTGCTGCATCACATTTGCGCCATCCGGCGGTGTAACAAGAGTAGGAGGTTGCGGATACCGAACGGAAAAATTTGCCACTCCCTGCTGATTGGTCATCCCCACGTTTCCATCTGCAGGCCGGGCCTGAATGCGAACCTGGTATTGGCCTTCGGGAAGCGTACCAGCCATTACAATCTGCTGCTTCAGTCGATTGGTGAGCGTGCTGACGACCTCATCGGGGCTGGTTTCAAACGGGATCTCCTCAAAAAAAGCAGTAAACGTATGGGTTCCCGGCCGGAAGGGTACCGGATCGGATGTGATATTGAGCAGTCGTTGTTCCTCTTTGAAAACTTCAAAATCGAAAACGAAATCGGTCTCCTCCTGAGCAGCGTTGGTATAATTAAAAACCACCTGGTATTTGCCGTTGCGAAAATCTGCTTCCAGTTGATCGGCATAGGGAGAGGAGAGTACAGACGGCACGCCAACGATGTTAACACGGGTCATTCCCTGGCTAAGGAGTTCGCCCGGAATAAGGAGCCCCGCAAAAACTACGAGCCATAGCAGACAGGTATAGAACTGGCTCTTTAAAATCTGTTGAAATGATCTTTTTTGAATCATAAAATAATTTCGATTCAAGAGATCTTTTCAGCTATGGTTACAGCCTACAATTTCTGATTGCTGACTTCATTCTTAATTGAATTCTCAACAACCTGCTCTTTCAGTTAAAAATTGCAATTTATGATGCCGTTCAGTTATACATGCGTATCGGCTGATCGGAAAGAGGCCATTTTTTTCTATAAATTTTGAGTTAGAGCAAGATTATTCTTTCCGCAGTCAATTTTTGATAACGCGTTAGATCAGATCCGCGAAGTTTTCAGTATCTGTTTAGCGTCCTGGCAGAGTGCGATAGCTCCTGCCAGAGTCGCGTGGATCGGTTTTCGAGGGGAATGCCTTATCCCACAACTGACAGGAACCGAAAAGCACAGTGCTCTGTCAGGTTGTTTGACTCAAACCGCTAAACATGTACAGTTTTCAAAAACTTCGCGGATCTATATGCTAAACTACTCTAAAAACCCCTCCTCTTCGGCTTCTTCAATCGATTCGATCAATTCGGTCACCTGTTGATAAAGCTTATCATTGTCGCAACACTGTTTAATGAAATCTTTCCTTTTTTGCGGACGCTCGATAGATAACGCCTGGTCAACAATCGGTTCAATTTTTTTCCACCTTTTTTTCTTCATGCTTTATGAATTCAGATTGGCGAATAGTTTGAGTGCTTTCTATTAAGTATTTGCGTAGATCAACCCGAAAAAGTGCCAAATGGAAGTTTTACTGATTGATTTGTCCTTTTTCCGCCTCAGTTTACGCATGGTACAAATAGAAATATCAACAGAAATAAAACATTCAAACAGACCGTAATCTTGAGATTATGAAGCGTTACAAACTAACTGCATTTTTGCTAATGATATTCACAGTACTCTTTTTCTCCTGCGATGAAACCTCCCAGGATGCCGACCCCGAACCAGAAACGCTTGATTTTGCAACCGAACCCTCTGAGGACTTAACTCAAATGGTGGAAGTAACTCCCAGCGATTTCACGTGGGACTTTTTCAGCAACAATTTAATCGTAACACTGGTACCAGGCCCAATGTGGAGCGGCGAAATCGTACTCTCTTCCTTCCAGGTTGAAAATGGAGAGGTTGTAAACCGGTCTACCACTCCACCTGTCGAAACCAGTGCCGATGAACTTGCTGACGGCCTAACTACGGAAGAGATGTTTCCGGGGCTGGTATATATTCCGGGACAGGAATGGGTAACAAGCAAACAATGGCAAAACACTGAAACATGGCCTCAGGCGTCAAAATGGGTGAAAACTGAACACTGGACTCCGTCAGATCAGTGGGTTCCAGGTTCTATGTGGACCCCTTCAGAAATCGAACAGATTGCTCGAAATGAAGTTGATCTGTCCGAAAATCAAACCATGGTGGTTGTTTATCCTCATTTGGCAGAGAATTCAGATGACTTTGAGGTTATAACCCAACCCTACGGAATCATCTTTACAGAAGAAGCAGCTACGGGCTCTCTTGAAATTACAACCGAAACCGGAGGCACAAACCCGGATGACAGTTATGAAGTGTTGGTAAATGATCAGACAGAAACGATCGGAGCCAATGAAACCATAACCATTTCTGATCTCGAAGGAGCTGATTACTCAGTTGAATTGACCGGCATTGCCGATAACTGCGAGGTTGTAAACGGTGAGAATCCAAGAACCGTAACCATCACCGCCGATCAAACAACTTCTACCACCTTTGAAGTGAACTGTGCCGAAGCGTTAAGCGGTGCGCTTACCTTTACCAGTTTCCGCGATGGCAATGCGAATATCTATACCATTTCGGATGACGGCACGAATATCAGACAGCTTACAGATCACGGTGAGTTGGACGGACAGGCAGCCATCTCACCCGGCGGAACCAAAATCGCATTCACCAGCGAACGTGATGGGAACCGTGAAATTTATCTGATGAACAGTGACGGCTCCGGTCTCACGCGACTTACCAACAATTCCGTCCGTGATGAACTCCCCGCTTGGTCGCCCGACGGTAATCAACTGGCTTTCAGCAGTCAGCGAGATGGTGTGGATGATATCTTTATCATGGACAGCGACGGCTCAAATGTCACAAAAGTGACCACCGATCCAGAAGTGGATACCCATCCCACGTGGTCGCCCGACGGGAATACCCTTGCATTTCAGACATTGAGGGACGGCGACTGGACGATCTACAGCATCAGTACGGATGGTTCGGATGCAACGCTATTGACAGAAAGCGATGCCCAGAGTGACCGCGACCCTGAATATTCACCGGATGGTTCACAAATAGCCTATTCCCGTAATACCGATAACGGTGAAGAGATCTTTGTGATGGACAGCGACGGGACAAATCACACCCAAATCACAAACAACGACAGCCAGGATATTCTGCCCACCTGGTCGCCCAATGGTGATTTTATAGGATTTCAAAGTAATCGGGCGGGCGGTGCTAACATTCATATCATCGGCAGCGACGGGTCATCTCCCAGCCGGCTGACTGAAAGCGGCGCGTTTGATGAGTTCCCGCATTGGAGTCCTGTAGAATAAAGAAGATAGGTTTAAGCTATGAAAAACAACGAGTTGTATATCGAAAAAACATATTGGATCAACATTGTTTTAATACTTCTGTTTTTCGGATTAATTTCCTGCGATCTGCTGGATTCAAATTCAGCGTCTGATGAAACGGATGATTCTGACGATGATCAGGATCAAACCGTCCTCTCAAACAAAATCGCCTTTGCCAGCGACCGCGACGGGGATGATGAGATATTCATCATGAATGCTGACGGATCAAACCAGCAGAAATTAACAGACAACGAGTATGCAGATTCTGCCCCGGCTATCTCGAACGACGGTACAAAAATATCTTTTGTCAGCAGTCGCGCGGGGCAATTTACCGATCTGTATGTGATGGACGCAGACGGCTCCAACGTAACCCGTCTTACCACCGCCGTTGCAAATGTGGTCTATTCCGGATGGTCGCCCGATGATTCTCAAATTGTATTTGATGATTTGCGGGACGGGGCGCGAAACATTTTTACCATCAATGCCGACGGCACCAACCTGCAGCAGTTAACAAGCAGCGATGGAGAAGATGGAGCTGCATCTTGGTCACCCGATGGAACACAGATCGTTTTTGCAAGCAGCCGCGATGGAGACTTTGAAATTTTCATGATGGATTCCGACGGATCCAATCAACAGAAGCTCACCGATAACAGTGATGAAGATTTTGCCTCGCCCGGTGCATGGTCACCCGATGGCAGTACAATTGCATTCTCCTCCGAACGCAGCGGTAATTCCGAAATTTATACCATGGATGCTAACGGCAGCAATGTTACTCAAATCACAGACAGTGCAGAACGCGATATCTACCCCACGTGGTCACCTGATGGCAGCGAGCTCATTTTTTCTTCCGAGCGCGACGGCCAGCGGGAAGTATACAAAACAGATGCTGACGGCAGCGGTACACCAACAAACCTGTCATCTAATAACGCAAGGGAATCATTTCCTTTCAGCAGCCCGGTTGATTAAAACTTATCTAAGAGCAACGGGTTGTGCGGTTGGAAATAGAATGTATAAATGGCATCATCCCCCTCTGAATCCCCCTTCGAAGTAATGTCACTAACATTGGTTATTATCAGAGTTTTTCCCCGATACTTTTGAACGGTCAAAAGTATCCAAAACCCGCCGGGCTGGTGATTCCTTCAGTCGGGATTTGCGGTCCGTTTTGCGATGTAAAAACAATGGTCCATATCGCTTTGTCACCGTAATCAACGATTGATCCGGTATGTTTTTACAACCATCGCATGCGCTCCCCGCAAATCAACCACCGCCTTCAGCAATCAAAGGCCGGACCGATTTGGACCACCAACACGCCACCATTTAATAGTAAATTTTCTAACATTTTTTATTGATATAAAAATTTAAAGTTAGCGACATTGCCCTTCGAAGGGGGAAGCTCACGGTGCTTTTCCGTGAGCAGGGGGATGAAACTGTGTTGTAACCTGACAAATCTAAATATCGTGCCTTTTATCATTCACAAGCCTGTGATTTATCCGCACAACGTGCCTCACATCAATCCAATAATTCCTGGTAATCGGCAACAATCTGTTCATTTTCACTATTGATGGAGTACACCTCAATCAAATGCTTTAGCTGGTATCGGTTGTCAGCATCAAATTCAGACATGTTTTGCTCAAAAAGCTGGAAATGATGGTCGTAAAGAGAATCAGCCTCATTCACATTTTTATCCTGAAATTTTAAACAAGCAGCCAGGAGTCCCTCCGAGTAGGCGGTCCAAAGGTGATCGTTTCCAAGTACATTGCGATAGATCTGAACACTTTCTCGCAAATACGGTTCTGCTTCGGCCAACTGTTTGTTTCTCAGGTAAAACAATCCAACTGCATCTAATGCAGAAGCCGTACGCCAGTGATTGGTTGAATATTTATTTCGAATGTCAGATGCATTCTTTTTAAGGTAAGATACAGCCTGATCTAAACTGCCTTGAAAGTATAAACTTGAAGCCAGGTTTCTCCGCGTATTTATTATTTCGGGATGGCCCTCTACATAACTTTCATTCTGGAGTTCAAGGCTCTTTCTATAATTTCGAACTGCATTCCCGTATTCTTCCTGTACTCGGTATAAATAGCCCAAATTGTTGTAATAGTTGGCTAATGACGCCAAATCAACTGCCGGGTTTTGATTAGCATTTTCAATCACCTGACTATATATAGCTTCCGCCTCTTCAAACTTTCCGCGTTCCCTCAGTACATAGGCAAGATTTACTTTTACATTTAACATTTCTGCGTCGGTCGATTCATACACCTGGTTGTAAATTTGAACAGCTCTTCGAGTATGTTCTTCAGCCTGTTCAAGTTTTCCAAGGTTGCGTAACGCCGTTCCAAAATGTGAAAGAGTTTGAGCTGTTTGGGGGTTATCTTCTCCCAGTAGTTGTACTTGTAGTTCGTAGGCCTTTCGAAAATATTCTTCTGCCCGCACCCATTCCCGCTGCTCTTCGTGCAATTTTCCCATCGAAAAAAGAGCGTTTGCAAGCTCCAGGCTCTCGCTACCATGCTCGCGTTCAGTTTCCTCTACAGCTTTCCGAAGCAGCTCTTCAGCTTTCTCGTAATCCCCGAAATTCAAATACGCTTCCCCCATCACGGAAAGCATATCCACATACGCCGGTTGATTTTCAAGATCTTCCAGGTGATCCAAACCCTGCTGCAATAATCCCGCGGCACTCAATGTATCTCCGGCCGATCCTGTATCAAACAATTCCAACAAAAACGATGAAACGTCATCCGCCCGCCGTGCCTCCTGCCGTGCAATATTTCGCTCATCAGTAATCTGGTCGGTGTAAAACAGGATAAACCCGGCAATTACAATAATAAAAACAGCAGCCACACTGATCTCCTTTTTCCTCCGCCTGAAAAAGATCGTGGTTCTGTACCAAACGGTATTATCTTTT
Organism: Balneolaceae bacterium; assembly: GCA_034521495.1. Classification (NCBI taxonomy): domain Bacteria; kingdom Pseudomonadati; phylum Balneolota; class Balneolia; order Balneolales; family Balneolaceae; species Balneolaceae bacterium. The sequence continues at coordinate 116,418 of JAXHMK010000015.1, read as the reverse complement.
GCAGATATAGGTTGATTCTTCTCTCTCCGTTCTACATCATCAAGCAACATCTGGATGGTGCTGTATCTCTTCTCCGGTTCTTTTCGGATGGCCTTCATGGCAATAGCACCTAACTCTCCCGTCAGAATTTTATACAGTTCCCGGGGAGAAGTACTCCGATTCCCGGCAATCTCTTTCTTCTGATTTTCGGACAGGTTCTTGAATCGGGTTGAGGGTTTTTCGGGATAAGCCTCGAGAATGGTTTGTTCAATTTCCCTGATTTTTTTGTCTTCAAAATCGAATGGATGAACGCCTGCCAGAAGTTCAAACAGTAAAATTCCCAGCGCATAGGTATCTGTGGCAGTAGTGATCGGTTCATTCTCAATCATTTCCGGGGCTGCATATCGAAGAGTAAGGATTCTGGCGCTCTCAATGGTTTTATGGTTCCGCCATTCGCGGTCCCCGCTTTCGAGTAATTTAGCAATGCCAAAATCCAGAACTTTTACTTTTCCCTGTTCTGTAATAAGAATGTTAGAGGGTTTCAGATCGCGGTGGATCACAGCGTTTTTATGAGCGTAATGAACGGTTCTGCAAACCAATTTAAAGATCTCAAGCCGGGATTCGACCGAAAGATTCTGCTGATCGCAGTATTCAAATAGCGGAGTCCCATCTACATAATCCATCACCAAAAATGGGAGTCCTTCTCTCGTTACTCCTCCATCCAACAAACGAGGAATATTGGGGTGATCGAGGTTGGCAAGAATATTTCTTTCTCGCTTAAAGCGTGCGATATTTGCGGGCGTATCCATGCCTCTGCGCAACAACTTAAAAGCAACTTCCTTTTCATAAGCTCCATCGGTTCGTTTGGCTTTATAAACAGAGCCCATACCGCCGTGTTCAATCAGCTCTGTAATTCTATAATTCTCCACCGTCTCACCAATCAAAGCTGAGTCAGCCGGCTCCTCTTTTTCTTTTGAAATATCTTCAGCCAGGTTTCCAAGCATATCCGCTGGACTCTCCAGGAAACGTTCAGTTTCAGATTCTTGCATGGACTGAAGGAGTTCAAGAACCTGATTTTTTAGTTTCTCATTCTCCCCGCATCTGTTTGAGATATATTCCTCACGATCTTCCATCTCCAGGTCCATCGCCCTGTCAACAATCTCATTAATGGTGTCCCAGCGTTTTTTCTTCATATCTCCTGAGATATCTCAAAATTTGTCTTTCAGCTCTTTGTACAGCCAGCCTCTTGCTTTTGTCCAATCACGTTTAACCGTCCGGTCCGAAATACCTAATGCCTGGGCTGTATCATGGACACTCATTTGCCCAAAAAACCGAAGCGTTACAACATCCGCCATTCTCTTATTTAACTGCGCCAGTTCGTTCAGTTTTTCATCCAGGTCAATAACTTCTCCGGATTCTTCATACACCCTCAATAATCTGTCGATATAGGTCACATCCTGTTGATCGCCACCCCGCTTTTCTGCTTTTCTTTTTCTTGCATGATCTACTAAAATCTGGCGCATACACCGGGCGGCAATTGCTAAAAAATGGCTTTTATCTTTAGCTTCAATCATGGTTTGATCAATCATCTTCAGGTACACCTCATGCACCAACCCGGTTTCCGTCAGTGTGATGTTGTCATATTCATTTTGGAGTTTGGAATAGGCAAGATTTTTCAGCTCATCATATACAACCGGGAAAAACTCTTCATCAGATGTTTGCTCCGACTGCCGAAGATCGATCAAAAGCCTGGTAATTTTTGATTTATCCCTCATATATAACCCGAATTATATGTGCAATCTTATGAATCCTGCCACTAATATGTGTAAACAAGGTTCAGATTTGTAAGATTCAACAGTTGTCTTTACCCGAATTACTTTCACCATCGTACTCTCCTCCACAGCAAACTGATTCTGATGCCTTTCGTTAAGACAGCTTAACAAATTTTTAATTCTTTTCTAATAATTCGTTAAATGAATGCTTACTTTTCTGTGAAAATTTATTCGCTTTTATTACATTAAAATAAAATAGACGTTGGTTTAGCAAGCATCAGGAATAATCTATTTTCAGATTAATTAAATAATCTATGAAACGTGTACTAATCGTTGAGGATTGTCACATTCAGTCTACGGTTGTAAAAAAGATGCTGGAAAGTGAAGCATTTACAGTTACTGCCGTATGCCGATCCGGTGAGGAAGTTCTCGAACAGTTAAAAATTGATGTACCAGACATCATTCTGATGGATATTTTTATAAATGGGGATATGAATGGCATTGAAACAATGAAAATTGTGAGAAAAAGCCATTCAATGCCGGTCATTTTCATTACGGCTTTAACAAAATCTGAACTTCACGACGAGGCACTGTCAATGAGTCCTTCAGATCTGCTTACAAAGCCGATTTCAAAAGCTGAATTGCTGAGTACTATCGAGCAGCTTTTGAACGATGTTGTTGAAGCTTAAAATATCTGCGGCGATTTCGCCATATTTGTCTGAATAAATTCGGGGTAATTTACTACCACCGCCTTCCTTGTCTGCGGTGTTGCATCCGCCATTTTCGAACTGAATCCGGGTGAGCAAAACTGTTTAATTTTTTTATCTGCTCAGCCGTCAGAACCTCATCAACATCATCAATAAAGCCGGCATACATCTGGCGGAGAGTATCCATTTCACTACTTCTGTGCTCACCTATCACACTAAAAACTTCTTTCATATGCTCCGACTGGATTTCAAAAAACGGATCTACCTGCTCATCCCGGAGATCTAAACGGTCAATCATAAAGTTTTTTATTCTTTGAGGAACATCCCCCTCACCGAAATCAGAAAAATCATTACTCATTCCGCGTCCTCTTTCAAATCTATCTGTAGGAAGTTCCGGGCTCACTGCCTCATTTAATAAATAGCCTGATGCACCTCCAACAAGGAAAATTACCACATAGGCTAACAGTGCTTTACTCTTAATATTCATAATGTTGGTATTTATTGTTCATTCATTTCCTCCAGGTAGAGAACATAACTGTCAGTTATACTTTCATCTGCAGGGTAAAAATATTCAGCTGCAACCATTTCAGAATCGGTTTCTGCCTCCTGCGATTGAATCAGAGAAAACACAGACGTGATTGCAAAAATGGCTATAGATGCAGCCAGTGCGTATCGGCGAAACCATTCCAGTGTAATCATCTCAAAAGATTCTCCATCACTGGAGATCTCCCGAATTCTCTGTTTAATTGATTGGATAGATGATCTGTGCCTGCTGGGTTCTGAATCCGTTTGATACAACTCAGTTAAATCCGGCAGATTCATAATGGTGCGGTAATCTTCAAGGAGTTCAGGATGATTTCGAAGTTCATCTTCCAGCTCTTGCATCTGCCCTGTACTCAATAAACCATCGGAGGCATCTACGATTAACCGCTCAATTTCTTCTTTTTTCATGATTGATCAATCCCTGTCTGTTTTAGAGTTTTAGCTAACTGTTTTCGTGCCCTGAACATTCTGTTTTTTAATGTTTGTTCGTTAACTCCTGTCACCTTTGAAATTTCCGGATATGTAAGTCCGTCAATCGATTTCATTATAACAATGCTTCGCAGCAACTCCGGTAATTCCGAAATTGCTTTTTTAAGCAGTTCCACATCCTCATGCTGATCTTTTGTTTTAAACTCATCGGACTCAATTTCATATTCTTCAACAGGAACAGAACTTCTTTTTGATTCATGTTTTCGCTTTCGAAACTCATCTATACACTTATTCCTTGCAATTGAATAGAGCCAGGTGTACATGTTCGAGTTCCCTTCAAACTGGTCGAGATTTTTGTATGCTTTCAAAAATGTTTCCTGCAAAATATCCTCCGCTTCAACTTCCGACCCCGCAAGATACGCTTTCATAGACCTATGGAGGCGAGGGTAAAGCTCATCGATCTGTTTTTCAAACCAATCATCTCTGCCCATCCCTTAACGCCTCCACGGTTTCCAATCCGTACCACACGGACAACTCAGCTCTGAATTACCGGTTCCATCTTCGGGATGCACGGTTACCATTTCCATCACCACGTTTACCAAATCCCATATTTTGACGCAATTCCTGATATTCATTAACCGTCAATATATTTTGAAGTTGATCATTGGTTTCTCTCATTCTTTCAAAATGGCTACTCCATAAATCCTGATTTACTTCTGTTGGATTCTGAATTCTTTGTTTAGCCATATCCAATCTGCCGGCACTTTGGGCATTCAACAAGCTCAGCACCTGGTCGGCTTTTTCGCCCTCTATACCGGCTTCCTCTATAATATACTCATGCCGAAATGTACGAAATTCATGCGCTCTTTCAGCTTGTTCCGTCATTATAGTTGTAAGCTGTTCAACTTGTTCATCTGACAAAATATCTAAAACGTCTTGCCTCATCTGCATTCTCGCATCAAAGCGGGCTTGCATAAACTGTGGATTGGCATTACTGAAACCCCGATCTCCGGGACCTCGCCGGCCGTTATTTCGTCCTCTTCGAAAATCACTCTTTCGGTTTTGCATCATTGGCCGATTTTGTGATCTGAATTCATTTCTATGCTCAATTTGCAGAGCAATCAGCTCATTTTTTTGATCATCAGATAATTGCAGATCATCACCATGTTGGGTTATTATATACTGAATTCCGGGTGCGTTCAATCCAGCCCGGTTCATTGGTTGTGCAAGCACTTGTGAAAGAGCTCCCATCATTAAACATACAGTTAACAAAATTGCTTTTTTTATCGCTTTCATAATTCTCACCTCTATTTTTGGGTTTTTCTTGTTTCTCTTGTTTATTAGACGCATAAATCTCTCATCCGTTTGAAATAAAATTGAAAAACTTTCCACAAATTCGGGCTAATTCTCACAAATCATTCGCATAATATAACAGGCAACTCAGAGGCCCCAATTTTTATAATCTACAAACCTATAATCATGTACATGTTTACATAATTTTACGCCCCCTTTAAAATACCTTATACTCTTTTTCTTAACCAACAAATACAAACTAACCATAACATTCTTTATGAGTTTCGATTTCCAAAAAGCAGCCCAATCCTTTGATAAACTATCCTTCAAGAAGCGGATGACCTCCGTTTTCCATCTGTTTAAAAACACGTTTGTGGTCATCGGCAGGGATGATGATATCCTTAAACCATTCTACAGAATGATGATTTATACCTTTCTGATGGTCTCATTCTTTTTCTATTTCGTTTTTAGTTTTTGGTATGATCTTCCCTTTGCAGGGCTTCTTTTCTTTTTCGCTTTTTTGCTGTTTCTCTATAAGTATTTCTACTTCAACAAACAGGAAATACGGATGAGCTGGATTGTTTACAAAGCAATTACCGGACACGATCCGTCTTATAAACAAAGCGTAGCGATCTCAAAAGAACTCAAGTCGCAAGTTAGAAAAATGGCCTGGATTGATATCGGGATGGCTATTGCCAGTAAGTCAAAATCATCCGGCAAGCAGGGATTACTAAGTGGCATCATTAATCTTATCATCTCCGGACTTGGAGAGGTTTGGGATTTGGTCAATCACTACCTGCTCCCTTCAGTTGCAATCGATAAGCTCGATATAAAACCAGCCGTGGAAAAGATGAAAAAATTAAAAGACCAGGTACCAGAAACACTTGTGGGTGTATTTGGTATCGACTTCCTGGGTAAAATAGTAGGCAGAGTTGTAGGTCCTGTTTACTTTATCCTCATTCTGTTATCACTTGGCGCCGGTATCTTGTTTGGAAATGCAATGCCTTCGCAAGAGTTTAACTTCAACAATCCCGATTTTCCATTAAATGGGATCGTATTTTCCTGGATCCCCCTTGTAGGTGCTATTTATATTGGTAAACTCTTCAGCTCTTTTTTCGAACGGATGGTTACATCTGTAAAAGTGATCTACTTTACCGTTTTCTATACTAAAATTACCTATCCCGAATCTATTGCCGAAGATCTGCAGGAAGATCTGACCGATTACCTGAAATTGGATCACGTTGAGGAGGTACAAAACCTGGATCAACAGGACTCGGAGTCTGCTTGATAATTCATTAATATATTGATCCTCTTGGTTATTTATATTGGGTCGGCTACCTTATTCATAGCCGACTCAATCTAAAATGTGATAAAATCATGCATACACCAGATAAAAAATTTCTGCCATATCTACTCCTGTCTTTTTTAATTTTTCAATTTGTTTCCTGCAATAAGCAAAGTCAAACTGCCGAAGAAGCGAGCCATGAGAATTGGATTGAACTGTTTAACGGAGAAAATCTCGACAACTGGACAGTTAAAATAACCCATCACGAACTCGGTGAAAATTATGCTAATACATTTCGTGTTGAAAATGGGAATTTGATCAACCGGTATGATGGCTACGAGGAATTCGGCGGTCAATTTGGTCACATCTATTACGAAGAACCCTTTTCAACCTATCGTTTAATTGCCGAATATCGGTTTCCCGGGGAACAGGTTGAGGGCGGACCCGGCTGGGCATTTATGAATAACGGAATTATGTTTCACTCTCAGCCGCCGGACAGCGTTACATTAGACCAGGAATTTCCGAACTCCATTGAATTTCAACTGCTTGGTGTTGAGGATGACTCTACGCAACGAATCAACGGAAACGTCTGCACTCCGGGAACTCATGTTGTTGTGGATGGAGAACTCATTACGGATCACTGCATCTCCTCAAACGGACCTACAAACCTGGGAAACGAATGGGTAACGGCCGAGTTAATTGCTTATGGCGATTCTCTCATTCAACATAAAATTAACGGAGAACTGGTTTTAGAATACACAAATCCACAACTGGATGACGGTACTCCACTGACCGGTGGCTACATTGCCGTACAATCCGAAAGTCATCCTACAGAGTTCAGATCTATTCGGGTACTTAACCTGGAAGGGTGTATGGATGAGGCTGCTTCGAACTACAAATCGTACTATGTGAAATCGAAGCCAAGTGATTGCGTCTATGAATAAATGACCAAATATCAAACCTTTGAGATAGCGCGAGCGTCCATGGTCAACGAAGCCTTTGGCGTAGTAGACTCGCTCGTGCTCTAATCTTTAACTATTTTGGGCATTTCGATTTTACGGGACCCAGATGGCGCAAGTGTCTCACTTGTGCCCCCTTATAAAAGCACAACCGAGACGCTTGCGCTATAAACTGTTTGAAAATTGGTGCTTGGAATTTGTGATTTCACTCAATATTCGATTCTGAAAACGTATCTTCTTATCTTTGATCCAGAACGCAATAAACCATCTGCATTTGGATACAATTACTCTAAAATCCCTGGAATTTACCGGAAAGCACGGTTATTACGACGAAGAACGCCAGGAGGGAAATCACTTTGAACTGGATGTGATTGCTAAAGGCAATTTTAAAAACTCCATTAATGGAAATGACCTGGATCAAACATTCAATTATGAGATTGTAAAAGAGGTCGCTCAGCGGGTGTTTAACGGATCATCAGAAAAATTGATCGAAACCCTGTGCAGCCGTATTGGAAATGAAATATTTGAACGATCTCCCGTCACAAAAGAACTGGTTGTCTCCCTCCGCAAACTAAATCCCCCCATCGGTGTACCTGTCGAATATGCTGAAATTATGATGACATGGAACCGGTAATTATTGCGGTTGGAAGTAATATGGGCCACCGGCTCTCGTATATTCAAAAAGCGGGGGAGTTCCTGGAATCACTTTCGGAGGATGACATTATTAAATCTTCCATTTGGGAGTCTGAACCAATTGGCGGGGCGAAGTACACATTTTTAAACTCTGCAGCGAAAATTTTCACCACTCTGGAACCAAAGGTTTTGTTGAAAAGGGTGAAAAGTTTTGAACAGTTGTGCGGTCGCGAAAAAAATCCCGTTCGATGGGGACCGCGCGTCATAGACCTGGATTTGATTACCTTTGGCGACTTGGTGATTCAGAAGGAAGACCTTATTATTCCGCATCCCGAATTTAAAAATCGGCTTTTTGTTCTTCTGCCCCTGCAAGAGATTGACAGTGATTGGCGGGAGCCGGTAGAGCATCAGTCTATCGGGGAACTCGTAAAAAATGCACCTGAGATGGATCTTCAAAAAACAGATTTTGATTGGTAAATCACAGAGGCTGCAAACGGAATAACAAACAATATAGGGAATATGCCAAACCAGTTTGATTTTATTGCCATTGAAGGGGTAATCGGTGCCGGCAAAACAACTCTCGCACAGCTTCTTTCTGAGAGAAATAATGCACGGCTTGTTTTGGAGAAGTTTGAGGAAAATCCGTTTCTGCCCAAATTTTATGAGGATCGAAAACGTTATGCTTTTCAGACACAGCTTGCGTTTTTAGCAAGCCGGTTTAAACAGCAACAAAAAATGACCAATAAAGAGCTGTTTGACGAGTTTGTAATATCTGATTATATCTTCGAAAAAGACCGTATCTTTGCAAGACTGAACCTTGATGAAGATGAGCTGGCCTTGTATGATAATATTTACGGGATTATGACCGGAATATCTGCAAAGCCCGATCTTGTTATTTATCTTCAAAGTTCGGTAGATCGATTGTTGAAAAACATTGAAAATCGCGGAAGGGATTACGAAAAACATATTACACCCGATTATCTGCAAGAGTTGAGCGATGCCTATAATCAGTTCTTTTATCACTATGAAAAATCACCGTTGATTATTATCAACAACACAAACGTCGATTTTCTGCACAATCCCGATCATCTTGCATATTTAGAAGAACAGATATTTGAACAACCGATACGAAACAACACTCACATACAGATTATTCCCGATTCATAATGATACGCTGGTTATTCATACTGTTATTTATTTATATCGTAATCCGGCTGATCCGCGGCCCTAAACACAGGAAGCGATCATCCATAAAATTTCGATTTGGCGATTTTACTAATCAACCTAATAATCAAAATAGATCGAATTCCCGAAATCAGAGATTAGAAGATATTGAAGACGCGGAATTTGAAGACATAACGGAAAACGTTAAAAAAGAAGATAATTCATGAGTTTTGAAGAGAAACACAAAGAAGGATATGAACTCCTTCATGAGAAAGACCTCGATAAAAGTCTGGATATTGCACGGCGGCTTCAGAAAATGAAACCTGAAGCACCCGAAGGATTTACACTGGAGGGCGAAGTGATGCAAAAGCTTAACCAGTGGGAGCAAAGTATTAAATCTCTTAATGAGGCCATTGAGCTGGAGAGTGATTCCGGCCGGCTTTACAACCTTCGGGGTTACGCTTATCTGAACACAGATGAACTTGAAAAAGCCAGGGAAGATTTTGATCAAGCTATTTCGCTTGATGATCTCCCCTCGGCACATCGAAATCTGGTTCTCTATAAACTAATGAGCGGTAAAGGACAAGAGGCGATTACCTACCTGTTAGACCGAATTCGAAGCGAACCGCAGGATGTTGAAAACTGGATCCTGATGGGCGACCTGATGAAAAAAGGCGGTCACGATCAAAAGGCCAAAACTTATTACGAGCAAGCCCTCAAGATGGATCCTGAGAACGCCTACGTGAAGGAACTGCTGGAAGAAGAGTAAATTTCTCCCCTTGAGGGGAGTTCCCCGACACTTCGGGGGAGGGGTGTTCAAAGCCATATTATGTTACACCTCCCGCCTGAATTTTCAAAAACGAAAATTTCAGCCACCTTCCTCAAGGAGGGATTTTTTCCCTGCACCTTGCATCCTGAAACTTGAATCCTGCTTCACTTCATATTCACGAACTGGAGAGGTATACCAAAATCTTTTCTCTTGAGGTGCTGAATCACTTCCTGCAGATCATCGATCTTTTTGCCGGATACGCGAACCTGGTTATCCTGAATGGCAGGCTGTACTTTTAATTTCAGGTTTTTAATCTCTTTGACAATTTTCTTGGCCGTCTCACGGTCGATCCCCTCTTTGATAGACGCACTCACTTTCACATGACCCTGGCTTGTACCTTCCTCGGAACCATACTCAAGAACTTTGGGTTCGAGTCCGCGTTTAATAAAGTGTTTGATGAGCATATCTTTTACGGCTTTCAGCTTCATGCTTTCAGCCGTTACTATATCAATCCGATTCTCTTTTTTTACAAACTCCACTTCGGTGTGAAGTCCCCTAAAATCGTATCGATTTGATACTTCTTTCAGCGTATTATTTACCGCATTATCAACTTCCTGCGCGTTGATTTCATTTACAATATCGAATGAAGGCATTTTTTTCGGGTTTAGTCGAGGATTTAAATTTTTTCGAGGGTAATTTGATTAGAAAAGAAGAAGAGCTTAAATAAAATAATCATTCCAGGCAACGGCGGTTGTTATTCTACTGCAATCACGGATTTAAAGTCTTAGGTTCAATTTTTTTGCAAAACCGGGCGTATTTAATATTGCTTTGGTTCTTCTAAACTAATAGAGCAAGAATTTACCAAAACCATTGCTAAGTTATAACCTAAATCAACAGATGAATGAAGAACATCCTAATAGCACTGCTCAAACAGGGATTGAGTTTTATCAAAGATGATCCGTATCTTAGAAGTCTGATTCGGGACGTGGCTCAGTCCGGTAGAGCATCCCGACAGGCTTGTCGGGAGGATCGCAAGGTTCAAATCCCGATGAGTAATCATTTTGATGTATTGACACTTAATTATTTTTTTGATCGGGACGTGGCTCAGTCCGGTAGAGCACTCGGCTGGGGGTCGAGGGGTCGCAGGTTCAAATCCTGTCGTCCCGACAAACATAAAAGGGACACTTAAAACAGGTGTCCCTTTTTTATTCTGTCTATCGAGAGTCATTATGAGTTACTTCGCTTACATGATCCAATCTACCTCATCCAACCGTCACTACTACGGGCATACTTCAGATTTAAAGCAGAGACTGAAAAGTCACAACACCACTCAAAATAAATATACCCGAGGCAAAGGTCCGTGGATTTTAAAAGGATTTGTGAAATGTAATTCCAAATCTGAAGCCTCTCAAACCGAACATAAATTGAAACGTATGAAAAATCCTTCGCGGGCTTTAAATTGGCTTTTCAAAAGTTCTGTATAAATAAGACAGAAAATTAATACTCAGTTCATCGAGAAGGTTTATAGTTTTGGATTCTTATATCTCAATTCGCGATTTGCAAATTACGAATTAAATTCTATTTTTAAATCAAAAATGAAAGAACATACAGGAATGCGACCGCACGATATTGTTGTACTTAGTGCGGTACTGCTACAAAATAATGACGACTGGTATATGAAGGATCTGGCTCACAAATTGCAATTGAGCCAGTCTGAAATCAGCGAGTCTTTGCACCGGTCAATGCAGGTGAACCTAATTGGCCCTGAGAAAAGACACGTTCAACGCATGAACGTCAGGGATTTTATTCAGTTTGGTTTGAAATATGTATTCCCGGCACTTCCCGGTACTGTTGATCGTGGTATACCCGCTGCCATTTCTGTATCCTCTTTTAAGGAACAAATAAGTTCCTCAATTGATGTTGTCTGGGCACATCCTGAAGGTGAAACCAGTGGGATAACAATTCCGCCATTATATCCAAAGCTCCCAAAAGCATGCCTTGAATGGCAGGAACTCTATCAATTTGTGAGTATTCTTGATGTGATTCGGATGAATCAGGGCAGGCGGGAAATGGATGTAGCTATACAATTATTGGAATCTCAACTTGATGTATGAATCCTGTAACGAAGAAACACTTAATAAAAGCTGCAAAAAAGTTAGAAAATTTCTTAGATAATGCAGCATTTGTTGGTGGGGCAATTCTCCATACATACTTACCGAAGAATTTTAAAGGCCAAACTCGAATTACTTACGATCTTGATATGGTTATTCGGCTTAGCCACTACGGTAAACTGGAAGCTTTGAATGATAGACTTGCAACTATTGGATTTTATCCTGACAAAGAAAGTAATGTCATTTGCAGATATACTGATGGAGAACTGTTGCTGGATGTAATGCCAACCAAACCAGAAATTCTGGGTTTTACCAACCAATGGTATGAAGAGGGGCTGGACAACAAAGAATGGATCTATCTGGATTTTGGAACAAGCATCCCACGCTTTACACTTCCCTACTACCTCGCAGCAAAATGGGAAGCGGTTAAAAATCGTGGAAAAAATGACTGGCGAACCAGTAAGGATATGGAAGACATCATTACGATAATCAACTTTAATGCTTTGGAAAAAATGGACAATTCCACCAACAAAGTTTTAGAATATCTCAATGAATCTTTTCGCGAACTGATTGAACATAAAAACGGGAGAGAAATCATTCTGAGCCATTTAAGCGGAGTGGACAGAGCCAATGTTGATGAAATTATTCGGAGGATTTTAGATTTTTCCGATGGATAGTGGATTCCAGAATAGTTTTTAATGATAAAGGCTTGATGAGGATGAACAGGTTGGTAATTTGTAAACTTTATTAGTGTTTATAGCATTTAATTGCTGTAATACTGTTGATAAATCAAAAGTAAAGCTATGGAACACAGAATCGATTCATCTTTATTTAACAACTCTGAGATGGAGGCTATGCAAACCATTATTCGGAGCAAAAGAAACCGAAGCTCACGGATGTAGATGGGAATAGCATAGAGATCCCGGAAGCACTTTACAAAATGTTGGTTCATGACATTGAACAGGTAAAACAGGGGCATGCTGTTGTAAAGATGCCTGAAGATGAAACATTTACAACTCAGGCAGTGGCAAACTTTTTAGGAGTATCCCGCCAACACTTGGTTAACCTTCTTGAAGATGGAGAAATACCGTTTTACAAAGTTAGCAGCCATCGTAGAGTCTATTTTCGAGACTTAAAAAATTATGCTGATGAAAGAGATTCTGAACAGCGTGAAACTATGGATAAACTTTTTGATGAAGTAACCAAAGCCGATAAATATGATAGCAGCTATACCGGGGATGAACGCTGATTATAAATAACGCATGTACAGGTTGAATTCACGAAGCTATATCCGTTTATATTGTGAAACATGTTTTTTCGATTGATCATCCTCCTCTCGAATGGGAAAAATTTAGATGCTTTACCTGAATAGGAGATGACATAAGCTAAAATATTTCATTAAAATTGAGTCTTTTGCATTAAGGTTTACAATCTTAACCGGTAAACACGTTACACGATATGTTTAGAATTTTAAAAAAAATATTCATTGGTGAAAACAAAACGGAAAAAAATGAAAGTACGCGGGATAGGGAAACACAGGACAGAGATATAAATAAGCTCTCAGAAGAGATTGAAGACACAAATTCTGAAAATAAAGAAGACTCAGATATTGCAATTTTCCCAGATTCAGATTTAAACGTCGAAGCTCCAGTTAATAAAGAAGTCTTAGAGTTGGCAAACTCACTTCATGGAAAATCAAAAAAAGGTGATGGTACACTTGAAGAAACAGAAAATTATCTGCTGTATACCAAGAAGTATGATTTTTGCACCATAAACTGGGTCATCATTGATACCCGAATTGAGAAAAGAGAGAATTTACGACAAGCATATAAGGAAGCGACAGTAAATTGGCTTAAGGAGCATCACAGTGAAATTCAAGAAGATAGATTCATATGGCATATCTCCGAAGAACTCCTTTCAAGCCCATTAAATCATACTGAAAAAGGGAAAAAATTATTGAATCTAAATGTTGAATTAGATTTAAATTCAACTTTAAAAGAAGAACCCGATTCACTTAGTTCTAGCTTTAGCAAATTTAAACTTCATGAACTTAAAGCTCATACAAGAGGATATTTCGAGATTTTAGATAAATTAGATAAATACAGGTCCTATGCAATATGTATCAATTATTTCAATACGAAAAAAGATCTGTTATATCATCGTTTTTATAATCACTTTTCAACTCATCAAGATCCATTCACAAACAAAAAAATTCTAGAGTGGGACTCCATTGGTACTCCATCCAACGAGTATCTTCAGTTAATGGAAGAACAAATTGGAAAAGGATTTGAACCAAGACCGTTTATCACGCTTAACGATTGGCTCTATTTTAAGCTCAAAAATATAAACGGATTGGATTTCATCACGTTCGAATTTAATATTAAAGAGATGAAACTTAGAGCTGATGACTCCATATTTTTCCTTCTATCTAATGGTGAAGTTGTGGAGTTTAATTTGCCTGAAAAATTTTACACAATTGAACAACGGGTTCTTAAAGGTGTCGATGTCCCTATTACCCAAGAGGAATTAAAAAGATTAAGTCAACATGAAGTTGAAAGAATAAGAGTTCATGAAAAATCAAATAACTTTAAAGTAGATATCAATATTACCGACTTTATTAGTGAATGGGATATGTATAAGGAGTATCGCCAATTTGTAATCCGTAATCTCTTTGCAGATCATTTGAAGCAAGTAGAAAATATTGTAGATGATTATAAACCACTTTATGTGGGTGATATAAATAAAGAAAGTTCACCTGAAGAACCTTGTCACGTGTATTTAATGAAAGATACGGCGAATGATTTTTTTAAGATTGGCATATCCAATCAGCCAGAATACAGAGAGAAAACCTTACAAAGTGAAAAACCTACAATTGAATTACTCAGCTCAAAGGAGTATCCAAGCAGAACCATTGCAGAAAGCATTGAAACGGCTTTACATAACACATTCTCTACCAAAAGATTGAGAGGAGAATGGTTTGAATTAGATGCCAAGGATATCGAAGAAATTAAAAAGACACTCAAATAAAAAATAAGATTCCTATTGAGAATGTAGCTAAGCAAAATGCTCTTTTAGAACTTCTGCCCTTTTTGAAAGTGTATCAATTAATTCTTTTGGTGAATAATCAGTTAAGCCATATCTATTTTTTGAACCACAATTACATTGGTCCATATCCATGCTTAATTTTCTTAGACACCTTGGGCATATCCACTTCTCATGTTTTTTAAATGTACCCTCTTCAACGACCGTCTTAATTTGAGAATTCATTACAGATTTTACGAAATCAGAGATATTGGACAAATTTTGAATGTCATCTTTTTTATAAAAATCTTTTTCAACTTCACATAGCTGTAAACCCCTGAATCTTCTGATTGGATCATCATCTTGTAACAATTTTAAAATTAGTTTACTATTAAACCAATTTCTATTTTCCAATGCAGTTAGAATGATGTTCCAGTATCTACTTGTTATCATTTGAATTTTTTGAAATAATAATTCCTCAATTTCTTTCTGAGGTACGATTTCAATGTATTTGGTCAGATCTTCATCGTCTGCATATGCATTACCTAATTCCTCAATTCCCTCATTTAATACTCCATAAATCTTAAATTCTGTAAGTTCATTAATTCCTATCTGACTAAAAGGTTTTGATCCATCTTCTATTTTTTCTTTGAGTTCCTTTCTTGTTACTTCATACTCAAGCTTTTCAGACGTTATGGCTCCCTCTATTTGGCTGCTTTCTTTATCCTTTTCATCATCTGCAAATTTCACAGCAGTACCATATACATTTAGCATAAACATTGATTTACTACCGCCTGAGATTTCATCAAGATCCATATTAAAGCCAATCACCCCATTAGCCTGTAATTTTTTGGCTTCTTGCTCAAGACCATTTATTGCTGCTTGTTTCAGCTTATCCAGTTCTTTTTTGTACCCTTTGGTTTGTCCGCCAAAAACATCCCTAAATGACGCAAAAACATCTCTGAATATGTTGGCTCCAATAACAATTTGTTCATTAACCTGTCCTAAATAAGCTTCAATTTCTTTTCCTTGGAAATAGTCGTTTGTTGTAATAAGCATACTTAATCTTCTTTCCTTGTTCTTAAACAATTATGCAATTTTCAATTTATCAGCTCAATTCCAAAAAACAAATCCATTTGCACGATTCAATTTAAATATGCAGATTAATGGGCGAATTGGGTGATAAATACCTTCGAATATGCTATTTGAAGTAGTGCTCTTGTTTCAAATACATATTACGGGTCGATGTCAACCACACAATCACCCAAATAAAAAGTTCTGCTGTTGCTCGTGCAATTCTAAAAAGTACAGATTGAACTTGTTCGATGATGATATGAAGTTTCAAACCAACTTCATTTTTAATCCACAATTACCATTGATGAATAACAAACATGAACCAATATGGGGGCTATTAAAACATGAATAAAGAAGATTTAGAACGGAAAAAACTATTTGCCGGGATTTGTCTGGCACTACTGCCTACAGCATTCTCTTTTATCCTGGTAAGTAATATTCTTGGTCAGTTAAAAAATGAATTTATTCTCACCAATGCCGATGTGGGCTATATAGGTGGTGCCGCACTTTGGGGTATGGCTATCTCTTTGCTCGTTATTGGACCTTTCCTGGAAAAGATTGGACTCAAAAAAGCCACGATCGGCGCATTTGTTGGGCACATCTCAGGTGTAACTCTGTTTCTCATTGGATACCTTTTTGCCGGTGACCCCTCCGCTTTCTGGATTCTTTTCCTGGGAGCTATTGGAATGGGTGTTGGTAACGGTATGATTGAGGTAGCAGGGAATCCGCTCACAGCCGCTCTCTACCCGGATAACAAAACAACGAAACTGAATCTCTTTCACAGCTTTTACCCCGGCGGACTCGTTGTAGGTGGTTTGCTTGGATGGATAATGACCCAGATTGGAGGTGTAGGCCCGATTAATGTATTCAATTTAAATATGCAGATTAATGGGCGAATTGGGTGATAAATACTTTCAAACATGCTATTTGAAGTAGTGCTCTTGTTTCAAATACATATTACGGGTCGATGTCAACCACACAATCACCCAAATGAAAAAAGTTCTGCTGTTGCTTGTATAGTTCTAAAAAGTACAGATTGCACTTGTTCGACGATGATATGAAGTTTCAAACCAACTTCATTTTTAATCCACAATTACCATTGATGAATAACAAACATGAACCAATATGGGGGCTATTAAAACATGAATAAAGAAGATTTAGAACGGAAAAAGCTATTTGCCGGGATCTGTCTGGCACTACTGCCTACAGCATTCTCTTTTATCCTGGTAAGTAATATTCTTGGTCAGTTAAAAAATGAATTTATTCTCACCAATGCCGATGTGGGCTATATAGGAGGTGCCGCACTTTGGGGTATGGCTATCTCTTTGCTCGTTATTGGGCCTTTCCTGGAAAAGATTGGACTCAAAAAAGCCACGATCGGCGCATTTGTTGGGCACATCTCAGGTGTAACTCTGTTTCTCATTGGATACCTTTTTGCCGGTGACCCCTCCGCTTTCTGGATTCTTTTCCTGGGAGCTATTGGAATGGGTGTTGGTAACGGTATGATTGAGGTAGCAGGGAATCCGCTCACAGCCGCTCTCTACCCGGACAACAAAACAACGAAACTGAATCTCTTTCACAGCTTTTACCCCGGCGGACTCGTTGTAGGTGGTTTGCTTGGATGGATAATGACCCAGATTGGAGGTGTAGGCCCGATTAATGTGTCTGTTGCACAACGCAGATCTGAATTAATTGTGTTGAGTTTTTATTTTTTATGCATGATTTACAGAGCGGAAAAAATAATCATATCTTAAATAATAACAGTAATATAGATAGATTTAGTTTACCCTTTTTCATATCTTAATCCATGCAAGGAAAAAAACAACGTACCTCTAAACTCTTTTACCAGTTTTCTCTGGAAGATGCCGTTCCGGCCGATCATATGTACCGCCGAATCGATCAAGCTCTGAATCTGCGGTTTTTATACAGGCGCACCCGGACCTATTACGGCAAAGACGGCCAGCAGAGCATTGATCCGGTTGTCTTTTTCAAGATGTGTCTGATCGGCTATCTCAATAACATCGCCGGAGACCGTGCGCTGTGCCGGTTCTGCTCGGATTCGCTGGGGTGCCGGTGGTTTTTAGGCTATGACATTGACGAGGCTCTGCCGGTCCATAGTACCCTCTCGCGAACCCGGGCCTTGTTTGGGGAGTCGCTTTTTTTGGATGTATTTGGCCAGGTGCTGGGCTTATGTGTGGATGCCGGTATGGTGAGCGGCAAACGTCAGGCGGTCGACAGCGCCCTGATCAAAGCCAATGCCAGTGTGGACTCGATGAGCCGGGATGTGATTATGAGTGACGCCAGCGAATATTGCCGGCAGGTGGTCGAAGAGAATTCTGACCAAGAGGAGGCCACAGATATTCCCTCACAAAAGAGGACGGAACAGCCCTCGCCCTCCGGCTGCTTAACCCCAGTAGATATTCCAGCCCCGGACAACCCCGTCAAACGCACACGTTCCAATAAAACTCACCGTTCGACCAGCGACCCGGATGCCCGAATCGCCCGTAAGCCCAACAAGCCCACCGAGATGTATTATCACGGGCAGATTAGCGTGGATGCCGCCCAAGGGGTGATTGTAGCAGCCCTGGCCGATTACGCCGATTTGAATGATCACGAAAGCCTGCCGGACCTGCTTAATCAGAGTCTTGCGAATTTAGCCCCCTACGATCTGCAGCTGAGCGAAGTACTGGCAGATTCCAAATACAATACCCATCATAGCCTCCGGGTTTGTGAAGCCGCCGGGATTATTCCGTACATGAATAATCCTTCAGGATATAAAGCAGAGCGGGAAGGCTTCCTCTACGATCCGCTCAGCGATAGTTACCGCTGCTCGCAGGGGGCGGAACTATCCTTTCAGGGATTGAGAAAAAGCCACGGGAAATACATCAACCGAGCCTATACCTCGCGTGTGGGCGATTGCGCAGATTGTCCGTTACGTGGGGACTGCCTGTCGGGTGAAAAAACCTACAAAACCCTTTATCACAGCAGCGGAAAAGAGTTCTATGATCGCATGGACGCACGCTTGCAAACCGATAAAGGCCGATGGATGCTGGCCAAACGAAAGGGGATTGTGGAGCCGGTTTTTGGCACTCTTGTCCATCACAATGCCATGAGAAAAACCTTCGCGCGTGGCAAAGCGGCCGCCACCAAGCACGTGATGATGGCCTCGGCGGCCTTTAATTTGAGGAAATGGCTCAAACAAGCGGGCAAATCACCACAGGGCGGGGCCTGTTCGATGGTGAGGTCTGTTTTCGACCTTTTTGGGGCTTGTAACCTTCACAAGAATGCCCTGTGGAGTTTTTTAACAGGAAAACCGGTCCTGGGCCTGACACATTCATAAGTATGGCAACCCATCATGGAAATCAGCAAAAATTCAACCCAGTGTTGTGCAACAGACACTAATGTTGGACACTGGACCGCTCAAATTGCAGTCGTCTATATTCCAATTTTGATCTACGGATGGCTTCTGTTTCCACGAAAATTTCCAAAAACCGAAACAGCCGAAGCAGGTATCCCGCCCAGCGAGATGGTCAAATACACGTTTACAACTCTGCCTGTTTTGGGAATTATCTTTTTGACCATTTTAACCCTCGCCATGGAGATGGGCCCTATGCGCTGGATTCCCGATGTACTTCAGTCTGCCGGTCTCCATGGAATCCTGGTACTGGTTTGGATTAGTGGTTTGATGTTCTTGCTTCGTTTTTATGCCGAACCCTTTGTTGAGAAACTCACCCCTACTGGAATGCTTCTGGTGGCATCCTTCCTAACCGGTATCGGACTTGTAATGTTTGGCTTAATCGAAACAGGAATTGTTCCGTTGATGATTGCCGGAGCACTTTACGCATTCGGAATCGCCTTTTTTGTACCCACAATGCTCGGGTTGATGAGTGAGCAGTTTCCAAAAGCCGGTTCACTCGGTATTGTATTGCTGCTTGGTATGGGATTCTTCGGAGGCGGCGTGGCAAATGCTCTGATCGGAGAAATTGCCGACAGCTACCTTCCGGAAGCACTTGATGAACAAGCCACAGTTCAAATTCTTGAGCAGGTTGAAGAAGAATTCCCCGAGTATGTACAGATGGCTGAAGATGCAGCTGGTGCCGAAGCTTTAGCTGAACTCGGTTACAGGGAAGCTGATGCCCGAAATGTACTTGAACGGAGTGAAGAAGCCCTGGCATACTATCGCGAAAATGGAGAATTTGCCGGAAATATTACAGGAAATGCCCTTAGGGCCCTTATCGATTCGGGAATTGAGCAGGAACAGGAACTCATTTCTGAAGCTTCCACTGTTCTTGCCCCGGCTGACAACTACGGCGGAAGAATGGCATTTCTCTGGGTTTCACCACTCGCGTTCTTCACCGGTATTGTGTTTATTTTCTGGTTTATCCGGGATAAGCGACGCGGCGGATATAAAGTTGAACGCCTTGAAAGACAAGCAATGGCTGAGGATTAATCTGAATTTAGAGTCAACCTTTCAGAGTTTCATGCCCAACAGTCGTCGGGATTGGTTCTGAAAAAGCAGACTTTCAAATTTTATGATCACTTATCACCCAATCATGGCGAAAGCTGTGATTGGGTTTTTTATGAACCATTATCAAAATACTCATTCATTAATCGCCAGAACTCATCTCTCATTTGATCTTCATCAATATCCGAAATCATGAAGATCTCCCGGCTTCCATTCTCTGGTGGTGCAGAAACGGTTTCAAATGTAGCCCATTCCGGGTGAATTATAGCCTCCACTAATGCCAGGTCCCACATAATCCAGCTATCGCCTGCGCTTACCTCATCCCATCGTTGCTCAAGAATGTCAACCGTTGGATGATCCCATTCACTCAATCTCTCAAGTGTTTCTTCTCTTTGAAATGTTAACGTGCGGGACACATTTCCCGGAATGATGTAGAGCTCCAATTTTTCATTCTCAAGAATTAAATCCAGTCCGTTTATGTCATTTCTGGCATTGAAAGAGTTCTTGTTCCAGGCTTCGTAATCTTCATCATACCGCATATTCAGAGAAAATAACCTGATGTTTTCTGCTATCGGGGGTTCTTGTAACAACGCCGCTGCTACATTTGTTACAGCTCCGACAGTTACAATATTTAGTTTATCACTCGAACTGTGTTCTCTTGCACGTTCTATGATGAAATCTGTTGCCGGCGATTCCGGAATTTGAGCCCCTTCATAATAACCCCAGGCGTACCCAACCATTCGATCCGCCCCGGTTGGATGCGGGATATCTGTTCTGTTTAACGTTTCCAGGAGATTCTCATTGATCTCCTGAGAGATCTGAACCGTATTAATATTCTCTGTCTCATAAATATGCCATAACGAATCCGTAACCAACTGTGGATTGTTAAAATGAGCCGATGTAAGCGCCGTAACCGTTACTTCATGATCAATGATCGTGCGAACGATCGCATACAGATCATCCAGTTCATTGCCGGTATCTGCATCGAGGATAAACTCTTGGACGGGTTCAGGTTCTATCTTATCTCTTTGATTACTTTCATCGTCTGCCGGATTGCAGGAGATGAAAGAGACAGTAAGTAAAATTGGAAGAAGATTTAGAAATGTTTTCACATCAAATATTAGTATCCGTTTTATCTCCCTATTTTGAAATAAACTCACTGAATTTTTTTACATCATTTTCAATAATCCATTTTTCAATGCTTTCAAACTCATCCCAAGGTTTTAAAAAAAACTTACTTGTTTCATCATTAAGAGCATCGTGAAGAATATCTTTCTGTTTTCTCTCTTCAGGTTCGTTATAAAAAATGATGTGATGTCCACCATCTTTCATATCGTAGGATTCAGATAAATCTAAAAGACCATCTATCAAAGCACGTAGCAGATAAATCTTATTTTCAAGAGAATACGGGTCTATTCTTGTATCAATGCTATTCCCTGAAACGATGCTTCCATTTACACCAATGTAATCTACTTCATGATTTCTATAGATGCTTTTTACTCTGTTTTTGGGGACTCTATAACGAATATCTACACGTTCAGAGATCACCGATTTTTGAAGTTTGTCTCTTACGATCTCCCTGTATGAAACAGTTTCTTCCTTTTCCTCTTCAAACGTTTTATCGACGGTAAGTTTAAATAGAGAACTAAAATCTCGCTTCGTGAAATCACCAATATTCTCCGACGGCTTTGAATAGACTAATAAATTATTCGCGTATCTACTCAGGTAATCAAAATATGAAATCGTAAATGGTTCAACATCAAAAGCTTCCATCTGATTTTCGTTATTGGAGAGGGAACCAATTTTTTTCTTGATGTTCTTTAGTTTCTTTTCAATTGAATCCACAACTTCAGATTCAATAATTTTTGAAGCCACTTTTAATTTTCGACCTGAATACTCGAAGATCGACTTGTCCTCTATTTTTAAGAACAATCCAACGGCAATCTTTTCCTCAGAAACAGATTCCGGTTTTAGATATAATACACTGTAGAACGGTTTCATCACTTTTCTGGTAAGTATTTTATATAATTGTTTACCTCTTCTAATACATTGTTCAATCGATCCTCCGAAGATAGATAACGAACAATGTAATCTGTTACCTCAGCTCCAATATCCCAACTATCTGGAAACGTTTCTTCAATCTTTCCAATTTCTTCAGGAATATCTAAGCCTTGGATGTTTCTCACAAACTCATCGACTTCTCTATTTAGATCATCCTTTGAGACCCAACCCAACATTTCATATGCATATTTCGAGCCCAAAAATCCTTTTTCATAGATCTCAATAAAAGTATTTACATCACGAAACGAACTTTCAGTTATTTTGTTAAATGCTTCAAAATGATCAAAAACAACTATTTTTTGTTTTTTCCCTCGGGTTAAAAACAGATTGTAATTGTCTTCCGTGCGATCGTTATTCCCAATCCACAAATCAAAAAGCCCAACACGAAGAAGGTGAATTGGATATTCCAGCCTGTTAAATTCATGCTTACTAAAAATAAACTCTAATTTTGTCAGTTCGTCAACTTTTTCTGCTTTTTTAGATCCGAACACCACTTTGCCGGTGGATAGATGTTCCGGGTGGACAAACTCATCAGGTATTGGATGATCGCCAATTTCTACATAAGAAATATCCGGGGTAAGTAAATTCATTTTTCGGGCCAAAAAGTGGCAGACTACCTCTGCAACCAATCCCTCAATTTCATTTCCTGTTCTGAAATACTTTAAATAATACACCTCCAATCCAGAATCATCCCGGCAGATAGATTCAATGGGACGATTAAATGTTCCACCAACTTGCCTGAGAAACTGTATGGATTGAATGGTTGAGATCATAATTCTATGTTTGAAATCATAGGATTATACTGAAAGCAGAATGGATTCAAAAATTAGAGGTTAATCTTATCAATCAGGTAAGAACAATCGGCTGTTAACCGATCAGTCGCAGGTTATTTTGAACTCATCGATTAATGCAAAATTTCGCGTATTCATTCGACATTTAGATGGCTTTGGCCACACCTACTCAAACAGCGACGAACTCAAATACCGATCCCCACGGTCGCAGGTGATGCAAACAATCACTCCCTCGTCAATTTCATCGGCAACTTTCAGGGCTGCAGCTAACGCACCACCACTGCTCATTCCGGCAAAGATTCCCTCTTCTTTGGCCATTCGGCGGGCCATCTCGGTGGATTCTTCCTGGCTTACATCAACCGTTTGATCAACACGATCTGCCTCAAAAATATCGGGCAGAAATTCGGGCGACCATCTTCGAATACCCGGAATGGAGGAGTCTTCGGTTGGCTGTGTACCCACAATTTTAATTTCAGAATTTTGTGATTTCAGGAATCGTGAAACACCCATTATGGTACCTGTAGTACCCATAGCCGAGACAAAATGTGTAATTTTTCCATCGGAATCTCTCCATATTTCGGGACCGGTGGTTTTTTCGTGCATCTTGTAATTATCGGGATTGGCAAATTGATTGAGCTGGAAATAGCCCTTTTCATCTGCCATTTGCTGGGCCAGATCACGAGAGTATTCAATCGTTTTTTCGGCTGGTGTCAGTATTACTTCCGCTCCGAACGCTCTCATCGATTTGATTCTTTCCTCGGTAGCGTTTTCAGGCATAATTAATTTCATCTTCAGGTCTTTCATAGCGGCAATCATCGCCAGCGCAATTCCGGTGTTACCACTGGTAGCTTCTACAAGAGTATCTCCGGGTTTTACATCACCACGCTCCAACGCTCCATTGATCATTCCCAGGGCGGCCCGGTCTTTTACACTTCCCCCGGGGTTATGGCCTTCAAGCTTACAGAAAATCGTCACATCTTTTTTAACCGGGATGTTTTCCAGTTTTACCTGCGGTGTGTTTCCAATAAGATCTTCGATATTCATGGCTTAAATCGTTTTTTGATACTGACTAATTTAAATAGGTCATTCTGAGCTTGACTCAGAATCTCTATACTTAACTTTCGATCGGAGATCCTGAATCAAGTTCAGGATGACAGAATATGTTTGTAGTTTGATACTTGTTATTTGGAATTTCCCACACTCAGCTTTCCTGCTTAAACGTAATCATATCCGTTTTGCCGGAGGAATCCGTCATGCTTGCTTTGTAATAAATTTTTGTATTCGGCGGTACGCTGCGGGTCAGCCACACATTTCCACCGATAATACTTCCCTCTCCAATTACTGTCTCTCCACCCAGGATGGAGGCACCTGCATAAATTACCACATTATCTTCGATGGTTGGGTGGCGTTTTTTGCTGGCATCCTCCTTCTTTACACTCAACCCGCCGAGTGTTACACCTTGATATATTTTAACATTCGAACCGATGACAGACGTTTCACCAATCACAACCCCGGTTCCGTGATCGATGCAAAAATGTTCATCAATTTTTGCGCCGGGATGGATATCAATTCCGGTTTGGCGATGGGCATATTCCGAGATAATTCGGGGAATCAAAAGTACTCCTAAATCCAGGAGTTGATGGGCAATCCGGTACGCGGCTAATGCATAAAAGCCCGGGTAGGTTCTGATCACTTCTGCCCTGTTTTTTGCCGCGGGGTCGCCACGATAGATAGCATCAATATCGTTCACCAATTTCCTGCGAATCTCAGGAAGTTGTTCAAAAAACTTATCTTCAACGCCTCCTGTATCGTTTTTAATACATTCCTGATTATGCTCCAATATTTTTTGGAGAGTACCTTTCTCCTCGTTTACTTTCTCTATAATTGCTTCCTTCTCAAGCAGCCGCTCATACGAAAATTCAGGAAAAAGAAGTTCAAGAATATCTTCAAAAAAACGAATGACCATTTCAGGAGGCGGGCATTCCGATGCCTCAATATTCGCCATCAGCAGTTGGTCGTAAAAAGAGTCTAAATCTTTCAAAATAAATTGGTTCAAATAATCTTCATTGTAAAGTTAAGCATCTCTACAACACAAAACACTTTTGGGATAGTTCGCCCGAGCCCACCACCATAATTCAAAACGAACAGAAATTTCTTTCAAATTCAACTTTCAACAAAAGTACAAACTCCTTACATTTCTTAAACTTTTAAAAAGGGCTGATGAACACGCTTCAACTGACCAAATTTATTACCTTATTTCTAACCACCCAATCCGACGCGGTTTCCGATGTCGGATTTTTTTTGGATATCAGCTTTTGCCCTCACCAAATTGAAACAAATAAGCCGATATGACCCCAGCAGCAGTACCAGAAAAGAAACCAGCTATACTTGCACTCTCTGATGGAACCGTTGTCCACGGCCGATCCATTGGAATTAAAGGTACCACCGGTGGTGAACTCTGTTTTAACACCAGTATGTCCGGTTACCAGGAAATCTTTACCGATCCGAGTTACTACGGACAGCTTATGATGATGACATACCCGCACATCGGGAATTATGGAACCATGAGCCGTGATGACGAAGCCAGAAGAGTGATGATTGCCGGGCTGATTGTTCGCGCATTCTCCGATGATTACAGTAATATGATGGCTGACGGAAGTCTCCAGGAATACCTCGAACAAAATAACCTTGTGGGTATTTCTGATGTGGACACCCGAATGCTTGTAAAACATATTCGAACCAAAGGTGTGATGAACGCCGTGATCAGTTCAGAAATTCTGGATGAAGATGAGCTCGTTCAGAAAGCCAAAGACTGGGACGATATGGCGGGCCTGGAACTCGCAACAAAAGTGACCCGAAAAGAGGCTCAAACCATACCTTCGGACGGCCCTTTTAAAATTGCCGCTTTTGATTATGGCATTAAACAGAACATTATCAATAACTTTAACCAGAGGGGCTGCACACTTCGCATTTTCCCGGCAGAAGCAGATGTCGAAGAAATTAAAGAGTGGAATGCTGACGGATATTTCTTTAGTAACGGACCTGGTGATCCTAATGCCTCATTATCATATGGTTTGCCTATTGTAGAACATGCCAAGAAAAGCGGAAAACCTCTTTTTGGTATCTGTTTAGGCCACCAACTGATGGCTCTTTCAGAAGGAATTCCTGTTAAGAAAATGTTTGTAGGCCACCGCGGAGCCAATCAACCCGTGAAGAATATTGGAACAGGATTGGTAGAAATTACCACGCAAAATCATGGGTTTGCAGTTGATGAAAATGCGATGGACGACTCGAAAGTTGAAGTCACGCACATCAACCTGAATGACAAAACCATTGAAGGCCTGAAATTCAAAAACTTCCCCGGAATATCGGTTCAATATCACCCGGAAGCATCACCCGGACCGCACGATTCGGCCTACTTGTTCGACCAGTTTTTAAACATGATAAAAGAAGTAAAAGGAGAATCGGCTTAATGAGTTTCAGATTTAAAGAAACTTTGACTTCTTTTCTTTTTCGTCAATTTGATCACATTTCTTTTTTTAAGTGCAAACCCGTGGGATTTAATCATTATGGAGATTCTGAGAGCCGGACAAGCTGTCCGGCGTACGTACAACGGACAGCCTG
The DNA here is from genome assembly GCA_034521495.1 of Balneolaceae bacterium. Lineage (NCBI taxonomy): Bacteria > Pseudomonadati > Balneolota > Balneolia > Balneolales > Balneolaceae > Balneolaceae bacterium. The sequence continues at coordinate 89,738 of JAXHMK010000015.1, read as the reverse complement.
TCCGTTACCTCAACACGTTCAAAATTTTACTGAAACAATATTTCAACACTAAACTAACCAAAACTTACTAATGCCACGCCGAAACGACATCCACAAAATTTTAATCATCGGCTCCGGACCTATCGTCATTGGTCAGGCCTGTGAATTCGACTACTCAGGAACCCAGGCATGCCGATCTTTGAAAGATGACGGTTATGAAGTTGTACTGATTAATTCAAATCCGGCTACCATTATGACCGATCCCATGATGGCCGATTCTATCTACCTTCAGCCGTTAACCACGGATTCCATCAAAGAGATTGTTAAAAAGGAAAAACCAGATGCCGTTCTTCCTACCATGGGTGGGCAAACCGGCCTCAACCTTGCACGAGATCTTCAGCATGAGAATTTCTGGACAGACAATGGCGTAAAAGTAATTGGCGTAAATATGGATGCTGTGGATATCACCGAAGATCGCCAGCTGTTTCGTGATTTGATGGATAAAATAGGGATTGACCAGTTACGAAGCCGGGCAGCCAATTCAGTTTTGGATGCAAAAGAAATTGTTGAAGAGCTGGGAGGACTGCCGATTGTGATTCGCCCCTCTTTTACACTTGGTGGCACCGGCGGCGGAATTGTATGGAATGAAGATGAATTTGAGAGAAAGGTGTTGAGAGGACTTGAAATGAGTCCGGTTCACCAGGTTTTGATTGAGGAGAGTATTTTTGGCTGGAAAGAGTTTGAGTTAGAACTTCTCCGGGATGATAATGACAATGTTGTAATTGTCTGCCCGGTCGAAAACGTGGATCCTTGCGGTGTTCATACAGGAGATTCTTTAACCGTGGCACCCCATCAAACATTGACAGATAAACAGTACCAAATCCTGCGGGACAATGCCATTAAAATGATGCGTTCAATTGGCGATTTTGCCGGAGGATGTAACGTGCAGTTTGCCGTAGAACCTGGTAGTGACAGGGTTATCGCAATTGAGATCAACCCGAGGGTAAGCCGTTCATCAGCATTGGCTTCTAAAGCAACCGGGTATCCCATTGCAAAAATTGCTACAAAACTGGCTGTGGGCTATACGCTGGATGAACTACCAAATCCTATCACACAGGTATCATCCGCCTGTTTTGAGCCTTCCATTGATTATGTAGTCGTAAAAATTCCGCGATTTAACTTCGAGAAATTCCACAATGTTGATGAGGAACTCACTACCCAGATGAAAGCAGTGGGCGAAGTGATGTCCATCGGCAGAACATTTCCTGAAGCGCTCAACAAAGCCTGGCAGTCACTTGAAGTGGGACGATCCGGCCTTGGTGCAGACGGTTACACCGAGCCCGAAAGAAAAGAGGTTCGCGAACGGTTATTAAAACCACATTGGGACCAAACACTGAACATTCGAAATGCTTTTAAATTTGGTGCTTCGGTTGAAGAGATTGCAGACATTACAAAGGTTGATCCCTGGTTCCTGCAACAGATCCGTTACATGGTGAGCCTTGAAAATAAAACAGAAGGCCACACACTCGAATCATTCACAAAAGAAGATCTGCTTGAAGTTAAACAGGCAGGATTTTCAGACGTACAGATTGCATGGCTGCTGAGCAAAACCGGTAAACATGTAACCGAAGAAGAGGTTCGCCGGAAACGGCTTGATATGGGACTCAAACCGAGTTTTAAAGTTGTAGATACCTGCGCAGCTGAATTTCCCGCCGAAACACCTTATTACTACTCCACTTACGACAACGAAAACGAAAGTGAAGTTTCCGACAAGAAAAAAGTGTTGATTCTGGGCAGCGGCCCGAACCGAATAGGCCAGGGTATTGAGTTCGATTACTCCTGCGTTCACGCCGTCATGGCGGCCCAGGATATGGGTTACGAAGCCATTATGGTGAACTGCAACCCGGAAACCGTATCCACTGATTTTGATATTGCTGACAAGCTCTACTTCGAGCCCGTTTTCTGGGAACGAGTGCTCGATATCTATGAGCATGAACAACCCGACGGTGTGATTCTTCAGGTGGGCGGACAAACCGCACTCAAGCTTGGCAAAAGATTTGTTGAAGCGGGAATTCACAAATCTTCGGAACCGAATTTGAAATGATCGATTTTGCGGAAGACCGCGGCGAGTTCTCCAAATTCCTCAAGAAACTCGACATCCCGTTTCCGGAGTATGGTACTGCCCGAAATGTGGAAGACGCAATTGACATCGCAAGAGAGATCGGCTATCCCGTTTTAATCCGGCCAAGTTACGTACTGGGAGGGCAGGGAATGAGAATTGCCGTGAAGGAGGATGAGATGAAAGGATACGTGGAGCGCATTCTCGCAACACATCCCGAAAACGACTTCCTGATCGACAAGTTTCTTGACAAAGCCGTTGAAGTGGATGTAGATGCCGTTTTCGATGGTAAACAACTTCACATTGCCGGCATTATGCAGCATATTGAACCGGCCGGAGTTCATTCGGGTGATTCAACTGCCGTTCTCCCTCCGTACTCTCTCAGCGACAAAGTGATTAAAAAAATTGAGGAGTATCAGTATAAGATCGCCAAGAACATGAATATTTTAGGTTTTCTGAACGTGCAGTATGGTGTAAAAGATGAGAAAGTGTACGTCCTGGAAGCCAATCCCAGATCAACCCGAACCATTCCGTTCCTGGCCAAAGCAACACAGCGACCGGAAGCTGCAATCGCTGTAAAAGTGATGCTGGGTGCAAAACTCTCGGAGTTCGATTTAGAATCAAAGCTCAAAAACTGGGCGGTCAAAGAGCCGGTGTTTCCGTTTGATAAATTTCCAGAAGTGAAGAAAGAACTCGGCCCCGAAATGAAATCAACCGGGGAGAGTATCTACTTCATGGAGAACTTCAATGATGAACACTTCAAGAAACCGTACGAGTTTAAGAACTTATATTTAAGCAAATAGTTCGCACAAACCATCCAAATACAGGGATGAATGCTTCGTGAAAGAACTTTATCTATTCGATGAAGTTACAACTTGAATCTTAGCTGATTATCATGGACAATCATTCATCTATAGGGTAAAGGTTTCTTTGGATATAGAACCAGCAAATGGAACGGGAAAAATGTGAAAATCAAATCGATCGTAAATAATGAAACCACCGATAACCTATTGATACTATTTCCGGTCGATATTTGAAGAACTATGCAATTACCGTTTACTCAAATACCGTTCGGTTTGTACGGGTAGATAAATATACCCGATTAAAAATTTTGTAACTTAAAGAGCTACAGAATAGAATCTTTTACATCAATGAAATCATTACAAAATTTACTGGAGTTCAATAAATCCTGGTCAGAACGTGTCCGTTCTCAACAACCTGATTTTTTTGAAGATTTATCAAAAGGCCAAAATCCAAACTACTTATGGATAGGTTGTTCAGACAGCCGGGTGCCCGAAACCCAAATTGTAAAACAACATCCAGGCGATATTTTTGTCCACAGAAATATAGCCAACCTTGTGCTGCATTCTGATATAAACAGCCAATCCGTTCTGCAATATGCCGTTCAGGTTTTAAAAGTAGAACATGTAATCGTCTGCGGACATTATGGCTGTGGAGGAATTAAAGCTGCACTGGGCCAGGAAAAATTCGGTTTAATTGATAATTGGCTTCGCAATATTAAAGAACTGTATCATATAAACAGTTCAGAAATCGACTCTCTTTCTACTGAAGATGAAAAGGTGAACCGTCTTTCTGAGTTGAATGTTAAACAGCAGGTTCACCATGTTTGCGAAAATCCATTTGTGCAAAACGAATGGGCAGATGGACGAGAACTCTGGGTTCACGGTTGGATCTATAACATGGAAAACGGTTTAATCAAGGATCTGGAAGTTACTGTTGGCAAGGATAATTAATCCTAAAGAGGGCTTTGCAAAACCGTGGTTATTGGTCAATCTGAACTCGATTCAGATTCTCCATTCGCCTTTATAGCCAGTATCTGGAGATCCTGAATCAAGCCTGCCTGCGCTAAGCTTTGGCAGACAGGTTCAGGATGACGATCAGAGTTTTGCAAAGCCTTCCTAAAGAGTATATCTCACAATTTTAGGGTCTTTTACTAACTGCATGAGAACAGTGTTCAGAATTAGTAAACGCCAATGCATCGTGTCTTATAATCTCTTCTATTGAAATAATCACTCTCCTAATCCGAGAGAGTATGCGCAAACGCCTTTGAATTCACAAAGGTATTCAGTTTTTGTGATATCAATTTTTTGTTCAATAAAATGTATCTCATTTTTATATTAATTATGATTGATGGTTTAAAAATATTCATAAACTATTATTTATGAACTACACGTTACACCAACTCAAAGTTTTTGCTGAAGTGGCAAAATGTGGCAGCATCACGAAAGCAGCTGAATCACTGCACATGACACAACCTGCAGTTTCCATTCAAATGAAACAGTTGCAGGAATCCGTTGATATACCACTGATCGAAATCATTGGAAAAAAACTTTACCTGACAGAAGCCGGTGAAAGATTTTATTCCATGCAGCAAACTATACAGGAGCATACAGATGCTTTTGAAGCTTATACTTCAGAATTGAAGGGCGGATTGACAGGGGACTTGTCCATTTCTGCAGCATCTACTGCTAAATATTTTCTCCCCTATTTATTAGGAGCTTTTCAAAAAATATATCCAAAAGTGAGGATCACTCTGAAGGTGACTAATCGTGATGAGGTACTTCAGCAACTTTACAATAACGAATTTCAACTGGCAATTTTGACACAGCTTCCGGAAGATTCATCAATTATTGCCACTCCATTTTTAGACAATCCATTGGTTATGGCATGTCCCCCGGATCATCCTTTAACAAAGAAAACCAATATTCATCTGAAGGATTTAAGAGATGAACCGTTCATTTTTCGGGAACCTGGTTCCGGTACCCGGATGGTTATGGAGAAGCTTTTGAAAAATGATGGTATTGAACCCAACATCGCTATGGAACTTGGAACCAATGAAGCTGTGAAACAAGCAATTATGGCAGGCATCGGGATCTCTCTGATATCAAAATTAAGTATGTATTCAGAATTAGAGACAGGAAAAATTGATGAGCTGCAGGTAAAACAATTTCCAGTTAAAACCCGATGGCACACTCTTTACAGGAAGAATAAAGTAATTACACGTGTTATAAAGAACTTTCTTGATTTTTTACAGCAGGATAAACTCACACAAATCTTACCCTCAACTTAATCATCTATTTCTTCAATTCAGTTGGTTCGTACAAACATTCTGTAATGCCTCAATATCTTCATCCGTCAGTTCAATTTTACGCCTGTCTTGCTGATCCATGAGTTCATGCATCACAGATTTGGGATTTGAAACATGAGTAATGCCAAGTGCATGTCCCATCTCATGAGCTATTACAAGACGCAGTTCATTCTTATCGAGGAAATGATAAATATTTATGGTTCGGCTGTTATTCGTCCATTCATACGCTCCCTGTGTAAATTTTCTTGTTCCGGTAAACTGGCGGTTGTACTCGTCTACAAGCCTATTTTTTGCTTCAACTTTTTGATTCAGAAACGTAATCTTATCATTTAAGTCAGCTGCTTTCCGTTTTAATACTCGTTCCTTTCGTGCAAGATTCCGTTTCACCTGCTCGATTTGTGCCTTGCGATGTTCGAACTGTTTCAGATCCTTTTCATTGAATCCACCCTGCTCATTTTTTTGCTTCACCCATTCATTCAACCGGTCAATCGATTCCTGCAACTCCCTGGATTCCCTGTCATATTCCTTCACTTCGTTCTCATACTCTTTATTGAGGCGGGTATACTCGTTCTCTAACACCGTAATGCTAAACTCCTCATGCTCCAGGCGATCTCTGTGCTGTCTTTCGCGATCCGATAACTGTTGTTCCTCGGCATAAACAAGATTCAGTGAAATTTCTCCATCTTCATCATACTTAATAAGCGTGGTGTCTGCAGCATCAGACCAAACCTGCGCCACCTCCTTCATCAAATCAACCACCTCCTCATTAGTGATGGAAAAACGCTCATCAACATCTCCCACTCGAAATGTGATCGCTTCGGAACAGGGATCTTTTACCTGTTCTCCATCCTCGAACTGACCCGTTCCCACCATAAACAGAACTGTTGCAACAATGCCGGCTATCATCCATTGAACAGGTTTAAATTGAAAAATTTGCATCATTTGGTTAAATCTGCCTTAAACGCATTGATAGAAGGCTTTACAAACCGTCGGTTACGTCAATCTGAACTCGATTCAGATTCTCCATTCGCCTTTATAGCCAGTATCTGGAAATCCTGAATCAAGTTCAGGATGACAGTCATAGTTTTGCAAAGCCTTCCGAGAAAATAAATAATGGTTGAACCATTTGGGAGTGGTTTCCAACTTTTTATCTTATAGAACTTCTGAATATTCAAGAACCTGCCTGATGATTAACACAGAGTTTCCACGAATTCCTGATTTCCGACCCCGACAAAATGATGAGATCGGCGGACTTGCCGTGGATTTCATACCTGAAAACGGTTTGATGTTTGTAATCATTGCCAACTATGAGAGTTTCCCGCTGCGGGAATGTAAAATTTCTTTTTCTGAAACGCTCCCAACAGCAGACGGTGAAAAACTGAATCATCTGAATATTTTTAAAAATCTTACATATCTCTCTCCGGGACGAAAAATTCGCATTTTTACAGGTAACTTGAGTTCATTTTTAAACAGTCTAAGAGAAAAGAAAATTGTGACAGTCACCATCAAATATCAATTACCAGACGGAAAGAAAACTGCATATTCAATCAAGCATAATCTTTCCATCTACGACGATTTACCTCAAATCATAAATGAACAAAATCATGAATAATCTGTTAACAGGATCTCATTTCCAGGTAGAATGGGGCGGAACACGAATAGGTTTTGAATCAGTGAGCGGGCTCGAGATAAGTGTCGATGTTATTCAATACCGCGAAGGAGCTCAGAAGCTAAATACATCCCAAAAAGCACCGGGTCTTAAAAAGTACGGAAATATTACCCTTTCACGAGGAGTTGCAAAAGCAGATAATGAGTTTTTTGAATGGTGGAATACCATCAATTTCAATACTGTTGATAAGCGGGATATTACCATCTCTTTGTTGAATGAAGAACACAGCCCCGTTGTAGTATGGAAAGTAAGAAATGCATTTCCTGTTAAAATAAAATGGGACAACCTGGAGGCATCAGACAGCACTGTTTTCCTGGAATATTTGGAGATTGCCAATGAAGGAATTGTTGTTCAGAATGAATGATTACAAACTGTTTAGCTCTCACAAAACTTCTGAAGTAATAAATATTCGATGAAGTTTTTATCAATAATCTTTCTTCCACTGCAGATCAATTCCCTGGCGGGTATCATCTCCCTGGGTGATGATTAACTCCAGATTTTCTTTAAGCATAATTTCCAGTACAAACAGGGTTTTTGGGTTCGTGCCGTCAATCTCATTCAGAATGGCAAAAAATGTTGACTGATTGAGATACCAACCCGTTTTAATCACTGTATTGTTGGAACCGGATTGCGAGTTATCGATCTGCACTACATCAATTCCCAAACGCTGCGAGGCAAGCATTTCTACGCGATCGAGCACAACCTCCAGCGCGTAATCGGCGGCTGATGGACTGTTACCACTGCCCGCCACAACCTGCTCCCAAGATTCAAGTTCATAGAACGGCCGTCCAAACAGTGTGTAACTGATCATGTCCTGCAGTTCCAGTTGCGGCTGACTGTCGAACCGAAATTCCGGTTCTTCCAGGGTGCCCTCAATAATGTAAAAAATCTGAACGCCCGCTGCTTGCGGTGGTGTATACCGACTTCTGATTTGCAGTTCAGGATTGTTAACAGGCCCATAAAATGAAACAAGAGCTTCCTGCAGAGCAAACTCCTTTCCAAGCGGACGCGCATACCCATCAACCCCTTCAAGTGAACCAAACATCTGCAGCTCTTGCTCAGGCTCTTTTACGAGATTCACTTCACCTCCCAGTTCAACCTCCATATCAAGATATTGGCGATTTCGAATAAAAAATTCCCGGTTGAACGTTATGGTCATCTCCATATCCAGTGCATCATATAAATTATATGATACCTCATCCTGGCTTTCATCATCGAGTTCTACGGATTCAACCGAACTCTCTCCAAAATCCTGCAGAAAATAGAATCCATTCAGAAATGTTAAACTGCCCTTCAATGTAGGCTGCGATGCTGTTCCGCCCAGCGTTGCATTCATGTTGATATTTGCCCTGTAGTCATTTGTATTAAGAAGACGGAATCGATTCGCTGTTACATTAATATTCATCTGCTCTGGGTCCAGGCCTTGCATGGTTACGCTGCCATTTGCCCTGAGACGGCCCGAGCCGCTGGTTGCGCTAAACTGTTGTAATTCGATTGTTTCTCTCCTGAAATTAACGTTTGATGAGGCCTCTGTAAGCGTTATACCGGCCGGTACAACGCTCATAGATCCTTTTGCAAGCTGCATATTTCCTTCGGCCTGTAAATCATCCATAGTCCCCGAAAGCGTAACCGCACCTTCAAGCCTTCCCGAGATTCCCTGAACCAGTTCCCTGTTTACATAACTATTGAACAGAGCGAGATCAAAATTATTGGTTTCCAGATCTACAAAGATCTCATCGCTTCCCGAGGGTATATGAACCTCTGCTCTCCTCAGATCTACCAGGAAGGGGATGTCTGCACTGAAATCGAGAATGTTTTGCCGGTCTTTTTCTACTGATCCACTGAACTCTATATGTTCACTTTCATGCAGATACGAAATAACCATTCCAACGGTATCTACCCTTATGCCGGAGAAGGTGCCATTTGAGACTGTAAATTCTCCTTCCAGATCCGGATTACCGGCAATACCGCCAAGACTCGATTCAAATACAACCGTTCCACTGGTTTGTTCAGGGGCACCATCCGGTAAAAATGACAGCCAATATCTCAATTGAGATTCATAAACCCTGAAATCTCCTTCAACCCCGCGTTCAAAAAACTGATCATCAAATGCCAGTGGATCACCCGGCAGATAGGGAACCCGGAAAGATCCTTGTGCCAACTGTTTATTTTGATGCCAGCTTTCCAGTGATGCCGTCATCCACTCGTCTTTAATATCCATGTTGATCTGCAACGAATCCATCTCACCTTCCGATAATTTTAATTTCGTCACGTTTCCAGCCATCGATGCTTCAAGTTTATCCGGAGTATTATAGATGGATACAGAACCATTCAAATACCCGTCGAGATAACTCTCCTTAAAAATGGTTTCCTGTAGTACACCAAAATTCAGATTCTGTGCATTCAAGCCTGCCTGTTGATTCAATGAATCGATTTTAGGTGCCCAAAAACGCAGGTAAGCATCCCCCTGATCGGTTGAAATGGTAAGTGAATCAACCTGAACTGTATTGTTTGAATAGGTGGCATTGAACGGTTCCTCAAGATTCAATTCCCTGAATTGTGTTTGAAATGAAAGCTGATTTGTCAACAGTGTTGTCTTTGTGGAATCGATCGAAAATTCACCGCTGTGTTGAAGTGAACTGTCATTCCCGTTATTAATGGTCAGGCGGAGATTTCCATTGGTTTGAAATTCCCGTTTTTTTGCATGCAGATAAACCTGCATATCCTGCACACTTCTTTGATAAACAGAGGGTTCGCTGAGCTTCACGTTAAGATCAACATCGGGGTTTTCTGTAATGTAAGACATCAACATTCCTGAAATTTCCCGGGAGCTGAATAATGTATCAACAGCCACATTTTCCAGGTTTAAATCGCCATTAAACTGCAGGATACCATCGGCATTTCTGCCAAGATTTCCGCTGATTGATCCTTCCGAGCGCAATCTCTCCACAGCAAAAAGAGGTGCCAACGGCTGAATATCTTTGATAGTTGCATTAAAATTAAACCGATTAGCACTGTTGGTAAGATCAGACAGATGATGATTCAGTGTGAATGATGCATCCGCAATGGGACTCTTAAGCGCCCCCTCATCCACAATTATAAACTGATCTTTCACTCTCAGAGATGTATTCAGCTCCTCAATTTCTTCGCCGTTTACAATGCTGGAATCAAAATTGGCCGTTGCCATCATCGCCATCTGTTCGGGATTGAATGATGTTCCGCTGCCAGTAATTGTACCGTTTAAGAATGTGGGGAACTCCTGCAGGCCGTTAAACTCGGCGAAATTCAAACGGCTCATCTGGAGATTAAAATCATATTTTGGATTCAACTGCCAGTCTGAAATTGTGAACTCCATATCTGCACGGCTTTCGGTAATTTCTCCTTCCAATTGTCCCTTCACCAAGTTGTGATTGATAGTCCCCGAAAAATTCAGGTTGGAAAAATTCTGGCCGCACAACTCTCTGCCGGATACAATAATATCTGCTGAACTGGTAAAATTATCTGGATTGAATCCTTTTCCTATCGCGTCAATCCGGACATCAAGGTTACCGGTATAAAATGGATCCTGAAGCCACAGGCCGGGATCGAATTGCTGAGTATTGATATGAAATTTCCATCCGGGTTGCTTTCCAAATAGGGAATCCGCCTCAGCCGTCATCGATACATCCTGGTTTTCATATTCCAGCGCACTGTTAATATTCAGTTCTCCATTTTCAAACCGATAGTCCGTATCCAGTCGGTCCACTGCATATTGTTGATATATTACGCTATCCATCGCCAGCGCCCCCTGCCAATTCGATTCGTTGAATGATTGGAATAGAATTCTTCCATCTCCCTCAAGCATGAATGACTGAATTGAAGGGGAACTTTCTATACCTGTTAAAACCGGGATATCCAATCCCTCGGCAGTAATACGAAGCTGCTTTAATGCCATTGGCTCTTGCAAACTTGAGGTAGCCTGAATTTTAAACTGTTGAAGGCCCTCGCCGGAGGCATCCAGAGTTAATTGCAAATTATCCAGTGTACCGTTGGCTCCCAATTCAATTTGCAGATTCTGTTCGATCGGTGCCTCGGCCGTGTACTCGGCAACATCGCGCCACGATAATGGAGATACCTGGAGCTGTTGACTAATTTCTCCCCCCTCTTCATATTGGGCAGATCCGCGCAGCACCGACCGGCCTGTGTTGATTACTATAGAATCCAGCGTATACCGATTCTGCTCAGCAGCACCTGCAAGGTACACATCTACAGCTTCGGGGAGTCGTCCTTCGCGTATTGAAAATTCAAGCTCACGGAGGTTTCCTGAAATACCGGATTCCAACATCCCGGCAGATATATTTGAATGAAGATTATCCACAAATAGCTGGCCATCTGGCAAATACTGTTCGGATTGAACTTCGATATTAGTCCCCGATAGTGAAAAATTTTCAACATACCAGTATAGCGGTTCAGATGTTGCAGCAGAATCTTCTGATGCCGGAAGCAACTCCAATACGTTCCATGATGAGTCAGCGTACTGCTCAACCAAAACATCTGAGCCGAAAATATTCACCGTTTCGATGGTGTGAGGTGAGAAAAGTACCGAGAAAAAATCGTACCTGATCTGAACGGAATCTACCTGGGCAATTTCTGCTGATAAGCTGTCCTGAACGATTATATCCCGAATAGTAAATCCATTTAGCAGATCGCCCTGAATGTTTCCGATGGACAGATCTCCGCGAAGCACCTGGTTGGCCTGCTCTACAGCAAAACCACGAGCTTTCTCAAATAGCCAATCACTTTTTAGCAGCAACCTCCCGCTCATCAAAAGTGCCAGGAGCAGAATAGCTACAATAATCCATCCTTTGTAACTGCGTTTTTTATGTGAGTTTTTTTTGCTCATTAAAATGCCTGACCAATACTAAAATGAATTCCAATTCTGTCCCACGCCGATCCAAAATTCTCCCCGTTATAAATCTGTAAATCTTCGTCTGTAGGATTGAGTTTATAAGCAACATCCACCCTTACTGGACCAATCGGGGATTGATAGCGTATACCTCCCCCGGCACCAAATTGAATTGGCCTGCTTGCAAGCGATGAAATGTTTTGCCATACCTGTCCGCCATCGAGAAAGGTGGCAAGACTAACATTTGGAATAAACCGATCTAAATCCTGTCTTAGTTCAAAATTAAATAGAAATGTGGCACGGCCGCCTACCGGAATATAGGAATCGAAAGCGCCCTGCTCGTTAAATGCAGGGGCTTTGGGCCCCAAATCCTGGCGTCCCCATCCACGAATGGAGTTTGTACCACCTGAGTAATACCGGATGTTTGACGGTAAACTATCGGGTTGTGTGTAAAAGATTACCCCTCCGTTCACGCGGTTTGCAAGTACCAATGAATTGGTTAGCTGAGTGTACTTTCGGACATCCAGGTTCAATTTTTGAAATTTAAAACTTGCCTCTCCAAATGTACCGGATAATTCAATGGATGGCTGAAGGACCCACCCTCTCTGTGCCCGGGAATACCCCTCCCTGTAATATCCTGAAAGTATAAACGATGAAATATCATACGAAAGAACCGTGTCCGGCAGTTCCACTTGCTGATCACGCGAAAGCTCCTCGTTCAGTGAATATTCGTAGGATAATGATGCCGTTTTATTTTGATTTATCTGGTATATCAGGCTGTTGTTCACACCAACCTGGAACAATTCGAACGCTTCCTCCAGCCTGTGCAAGCCGAATAGTGAGGTAACATTTCGGCTTTTGGAGTTAAAGATATAGGGCACAAGGTAATCGCTCGATAATCGCTGTTCGATAAAAGAGGCACGTGCATTTGCGCTGTATCTATGTCCCCGGCCATTAATATTCCGGTGCTCCCACTGAACCTGTCCACGCACAATCTCCTCCATGCCCACACCAACCGAGGCCTGAATTGTTCGCGGCTCAAATTCACGAACTCGTACCAGCGTTGTCAGCGTTGAATCATGATCCTGCTCTGGCAGTGTGATTGTTGCAAATCTGAACAGGTGATGATTAAAAATATTTCGTTGTGCATCCTGTATTTCGCTCTTCGTATAGAGTTCGCCCTCTCTCAATCCCGACTGCCGAAGGAGCGTTCGTTTGGGAACGGAGAGTTCTCCTTCAACCTGGAATTCACTAAAATAGGTTTTTGCATTTGGTGTGATCTGAATATCTACATCCACAAGACCGGCAAGTGAATCAACAGCCGTTTGAATATTGATTTCCGGCCATGCATACCCCAAATTTTGCAAAGCCTGCAAAAAGGCTCCTTCAACATCCGGGCGGCGTATCGATTCAAACCTTCTTCCTGCGCGGAATTCATGTCTCGACATTGCACGATCAAAATCCCTGGACTCCCTGATCTCCCGGCTGACTGAGCTGTCCGCATGGATTGTTACTTCACTTGATTGGATAGAGAGCGGAACCCCTTCCCGGATGGTAAACAAAATATTTTTTTTCCATTCTTTGTCACCCGAAGTAACCCGGTAGTTTACATCAACATTATGAAAACCGCGACGTTCATAATATCGCCGTAATCGAATCCTGTCCCTTCGAACCATATCTTCGGTATAATAAAAATCTTCAAATCGCTTGAATAGTTTTTGAAAAATCGTTGGACTATCACAGGCAATTACCTCCTTCAACACAATATTGCGGTAGGTTTCGTTACCTTCTATATCCACACTCCAAATTACCGGATTTCTCACAGATTCCTCCTCCTGCTGAAAACCGTACAGATCGTTCACAGAGATGAGAAAAACCAGCAATAAAACCGTTAATTTACCTGCCGTAATGATATTCTTTTTTATATGTAACAACGAGTTTATAGAAATGAGTTTCTCGAATAGAGAGCTTTAAGTTCGATATGTAGTCTGATTTCCTAATTTACGATTTATGGAACAACAGATATTTGGTTCTACAAAGAATTATAAAATAAGAATATTGAGCAATCATCATTCAATTGAATATCGATATTGAATAATTCTAATGATAAACCCGTTTTTGCCACCTAACTTCTTCATAACGCATTCATAAATTGCCTATAGATTATTTTCATATGATTTATCAAATTTTGATCTGTTCCCGGCGTCTGCATCTTACTATTATCATTGGTTTACTTTTCGTTTTAGCTGTCGGTTGTGGGGATAAAACGATCGACGATTTTAGTGACAGTTCATTTGAGCTCACCAACCAGGATGGTGAAACGGTTATCTTTCCCAAAGATTTTGAAGGTGCGCCCCTGGTTATGGGATTCATATATACAAACTGTCCCGATATTTGTTCATTTATAACGGCAAATGTTCGGAATGTGTATCGACAAATGGAAAATCCGGGAGATGTACAATTTGCACTCGTTACATTTGATCCGCAGCGGGATACGCCTGAAGTTTTAAAAGACTATGCTCAATCCTTTGAAATGGATCACGAGCCTTTTCAGTTCCTCACAGCGGATTCCAGTACAATCACTTCGTTTATGGATCGAATGGGGGTTCGTATCCAGGAATCTTATTCTGAGGAGATGGAAAACGGAGAGCGAATGTATTTTTTAAATCATTCGGATAAAATTTTGCTGATCAATGAAGATTCAGAACTTGTTTTTGATTACGGCGGCAGTATGACTCCCGTAGAAATTATTATTGAAGATTTAAACAAATTATGATCTCTAAATTCACACATCTTTTACTTTCTGCTTTTCTTTTGATCTCAATTTTGTCCTGTACGAGTGAACAACGGCAACAATCCACCGAAGATATAAAACAGTATGAATTACCATCCGACGGTATTGAAGTAGCCGGTGCCTGGGCTCGACCCGGACGCGAGGCCGGAGTCTCTGCCATCTATATGAATATCCTGAATGGATCAGCCCAGGCAGATACGCTGACATCTATCTCATCTCCTGTAGCAGGAATGGCTGAAGTTCATGAAACCTACGAACAGGAAGAGGGCATGATGGGTATGCGTCCTGCTGAAACAGTGGTGCTTCCTGCACGCGGATCGCTTTCACTTAAACCTGGTGGATTACACGTTATGCTGATGCAGTTAAATCGTGAGTTGAAAGAGGGAGACAGTATTGATTTTACGATAGAGTTTGCGAATGGGGCAGAGATGACACTAAGTGCACCTGTTCAGTCGATGAATCGGTAAGTAACTTTTTATGATAGTTTAGTACGTATTTAACGTCATCCTGAGCTTGACTCAGGATCTCCTATTGATGGTAAAGACTGGTGATTCTGAAAAGAAATGAATGAGTATCTATTACCGTCTGCTTTAGCTGACGGATAACAAACAGACAACAACCAAAATCAATTCATCTCAAGGTCTGCTTTTTCTGCGCTGAAACCAACATCTTCATCTTTAGTTTCTGTGAGAGATGCCTCCATTTCTGAACGCAGTTTTTGGATGGAAAGCCCGCTTGAAAGTGCCCCATTTTTTGCAATTGAAATTCGCCCTGTCTCCTCAGAAACAACGACTACAAAAACATTATTCGTCTCACTAATTCCAACCGCAGCCCTGTGTCTTGTTCCAAATACGGATGAAATGTTCGGGTTTTGCGAAATGGGGAGGTAACAGCTTGCCGCAACAATTCGATTGTTCCGAATAATCACAGCCCCGTCATGCAGCGGAGTATCTTTTTGAAAAATAGTTTGAAGGAGAGAAGCATTTACACGTGCATCCAGTTTTACACCCACATCCACCAAATCCTGCATAGATGAAGACCTGGCAAAAACAATCAAAGCGCCGGTTTTGGTTTGTGCCATATTCCGAACGGCATCAATCACTTCTGATATCATATCCGTTGAACCCGTTCTGCTCATAAATCTGTCGAACGAGGTGTTTTGGCCGAGGTTGTACAGTAGTTTTCTAATTTCCGGCTGAAAAATGATAAACACCGCCAAAACCCCCACATCTAAAACACTTCTGAGGAGAAAATTTAGAGTGGTAAAACCAAGTAGTCCTACTCCCGCATTCAAAAGAATAATAAAGAGTAAACCAAGTGCCGCCTGGATTGCAAACGTCCCCCGGATCCACCGGTACAGGTAGTACAAAACAAGGGCTATAACCAGCGTTTCAAGCAGGTCTTTAATGCCAAATTCTATGAATCCAATGGGAATCAACTGCTATGCTTTTTAGTTGTGAGTATTGAGTATTAACAATAATTAAAAAAAGTCTTAATACTTGCTACTCGATACTTATTACTCGCCTTTAAGCGACTCAAATATCTTCACCGAATCAACCGCTTCCTCAACATCGTGAACTCTTAAAATCTTCGCTCCATTCAACAAGCAATGGTAATGTACAGCAAGTGTTCCGGCCAATCTGCCGTCTGCAGGTCGTTCATCCAACAGCTTTCCAATCATCGACTTTCGGGATGCGCCTACTAACAACGGGTAACCTAAGGTAATGAATTTTTTAAGCTCTTTTATGATATCCAAATTGTGTTGCAGCGTTTTTCCAAAACCAATTCCGGGATCTGTGATAATACTTGATACTCCGGCTTGCTCCAATTGTTCAATCCCGCTTCTCAGAAATTCGTAGATATCATGAACCACATTCTCGTATTCAGGATTTTTTTGCATGGTTTGAGGATCGCCCTGGGAGTGCATCAACACATAACCGGCTTGATGGGCTGCACAAAGTTCAGCCAAGCGAGGTTCTTTTTGAAGACCACTAACATCGTTTATGATATGAGCGCCCCGTGCCAGTGACTCTTTTGCAATTTGATACTTGGTTGTATCAATGGAAAAAAATGTATCGGGGAAACTCTTCAGAGCCTCTTCAAGTACCGGAATTACCCTGTTTAATTCTTCCGATTCTGTGACGGGATCGGCGCCGGGACGGGTCGATTCACCGCCAATATCAATAATAGCAGCACCTTCATTTACCATTTGGCCAACGGCATCAATCGCTTTCTGAACAGAATTATATTTTCCTCCGTCAGAAAATGAGTCCGGTGTCACATTAAGAATGCCCATAACCACCGGACTTTCAAGTGAAAGTACTCTGTCTCTTATTGGTAAGAGGTTTGAATGACTGGTCATATTCTCCACATCAAAAACTTCGTCTCTAAGAAGTGAAACTTTTTAACACGAAGATAAAACAGAGTTTAGTCAAACTAAATGGAGAATACCTGCTTTTTTATGAAGACGAAACGTTAGTCCCAGTTTTCTTGCAGAAGATCAAGTTTATCTTCTTTTTCAGCCCATTCATCAGCGTCAGGTAATTCATCTTTGGTTTCGTTGATGACATGATCCTGCCAATTTTCCGCAAGACGCTCATTTAGCTCAATGTAATGTTCCCACTTTTCAGGAACTTCATCGTCTGGATAAATGGCTTCAACCGGACATTCAGGCACACATGCATCACAGTCGATACATTCGAGCGGATCAATGGTAAGAAAGTTTGGTCCTTCATAGAAAGCATCAACAGGACAAACAGCCGCACAATTTGTGTATTTACAATTAATACATGGTTCAGTTACTACGTATGCCATTTAAACAGTGGAATTAAAATTAGACGTTATAAATAAGCTTTTATGGTATTTGAAACAGAGTTAAGATACAATCCAAACAAACAAAAAGCGCTGCATTAAAATAATCTTCAATGTTTACAATGTTAAATCTGATCTGGAAAATTATTTTATTCGATCAATAGTTCCTCAACATCTTCAAATTTTCCATCATTTTCTGAAGGTTCCAACCCAAGTATGCTGCATATCAATTCATAGATATGAACAGACTGAAACGGATTTACAATTTCTCCGCTTTTAAAAGCCGGACCATCTGCTAAAAAGATTGTACGCATTTCGGGTGCCTGGTGATCGTATCCGTGGGCACCTCCACTCACTCCACGTTCTTCAAAATAATTGCGTGATGTAATTGTATAGCCTGCATCTGCAATCATAATAATTTCAGGAATTCTGTAGTGATCCGAAAAGTGATACTGATCCGGTAATTCTTCTTTTTTAAATACTCTGTAATTGTTTTCGTTCTTTTTCAGTGTTTCATAAACACCATCAATTTCACCCTCTTCAGGTTGAATCAAGGCTACGGGTGTCCAGTCAATCAGCTCTACATCATCCAGGTCAATTAGCTCATCCAAAAAAATTACTTTTTCAGATGAAAGCTCTGCCATACCATGATCTGATAGTACAATGAGGTTTATTTTGTCTGTTAAACCCTGAGAGTCCATTCTATCCAGCAGATACCCTAATAGCGAATCAGCTCGTTGAACGGCCAGATCTGTTTCTGGTGAATTCGGACCTGATACGTGACCGGCATGATCAACTAAACTAAAATAGAGTGATCCAAAATCCGCCTGAACAGAACCATTTAGATCCATCCAGGTTACTATACTGTCGATGCGAGCTTTTTCGGGAACGGAGTCGTCATATTGAACCCATTTCGTAGATTGAACTCCGTCAATGGTTGCTTCTGAACCCGGCCAAAAAAATGTGACGGATGTCAGGCCCTGCTTTTCTGCTGTAATCCAAATCGGCTCTCCGCCCCACCAGCGTTCATCGTTGGGAGAATCAACCGGCCCGAAATTAAACTCGGCATTGAGCTTCTCATCGGGAAAACTGTTGGCAATTATTCCATGATTTTCCGCATATAATCCGGTCGCAATGGTATAGTGATTGGGAAATGTTTTTGTGGGAAAGATAGGTACAAGGTATTCAGCTTTTACACCTTCTGATATCAACCGGTCAAAGTTTGGCGTCTCATTTCGTTCGATATATTCGTTCATAAATCCATCGAAGGAGATGAGCAAAACCTTCTGAGCACGACCGGAATTTTCTGATCTGCCTGTTTGATCGCTGCATGATATCAGCAGCAGCCCAGGTAATAACAAATAGAGAATAGCGAGATCTGTTCGTTTCATAAAAAATACTTAAATATTCAGAACAACATCTTTCTTGTTCACTTGAAAAATTACTACAAGGTATAATAAAAAGGCCCTGTAATAGATACAGGGCCTCATATATTATTGATTCGCGACAAAATTTTAGAAGTTGTAACGAACGCTAAATTGCATTTGCCATCGTGAGCTTAAGTCACTAATGCTGTAGAGTCTTTCTTCAGTCACATTTTCAGGATCGAAGTTTACAACCGGCTTACCGATATCAGCAGAACTGAGACCGTATTCCGGATTGTTGTCGATGAATTCCTGAGAAACATATTGCTGGAAGTCGAATGCACGATAGTTATTAAAGCTAACACCTTTTCGAACGCCCCACTCTTCGTTAAGGAAGTTCAGAACGTTAAACATGCTGGCACTAAACTCAACGGACTGACCGCCAAAGGTTTCAATCTGCTGGCTGATTCGAAGATCGAGATAATTTGTCCATGGTTCGCGTGCAGTTCCTCTATCAACGAAGTCTCCTCTGTAATCATCGTCAATTGAATCTTCATTTGTAAGCCATTCATCAAACTCTTCCCAGTTATTACTAGTCAAAACTATTTCATCTTCATATTGAGGCACATAGATTAAGTCGTTATCAAATCGACCGTCGCCGTTTGCATCGCCATTGTATATCCAGCTATATGGAGTTCCTGACCGGCCATCATATATCAGCGAGATGGTTGTAGCTAATCGATCTAACCAAGAGAACTGGTATGAAACAACACCCAGAATTCTGTGTCTTCTTTCAAAGTCGGCTGTTCCGGGTTTAGGATTGTTTACATCTACATTCTCATTAAACTGCCAGTTAGAGATCGCACGACTTGAAGTCCCGTTATTAACGGTTACTGCCCTGTTATATGTATATGACAGGTTCGTACTCAAGCCCATATCAAATTGCTTCTCAAGAGTACCGGTAATGCTGTACTGGTAAGCATCATTTGAATTTTTCAGCAGAAGTGCATTGGTAAAGTTCTCATTTCTTCTTGATGGCACACCTGAGGCATTACCAAATCTTTCATTGAAAAAGATATCTCCGTAAATAGGACGGCCGTACGCTGATTCTCCCTGCTGAACAATATTCAGGTTTTCAAATACAACATCGTTAATACCAGCAGAATAAACTCCTTCAAGTGTACCAATAAAGCCAAGCGGTAATTGTTGATCTATTGCAAGATTTACCTTGAGAGATTGTGGGTATTTAAAATCATCAGATATTAGGTTGATCTCTGATGTATTTTGTCCCTCCAGTGCAGAACCTGCGTCTAAAGGACTTGGCTGATTGTCGGGGTCCGGAGAGAATCGAAGATCATCCGGTACTCTTGAGCTGCTTACGTCAACACGTCCGTAGTCAACACCAGTGTTGCTATACTGGTTTGAGATCCATACAAACGGCGGTGTTCCTGAAAAGATACCTGCACCACCACGAAGCTGTGTGGTTCGTTCACCTCCACTGAGATCCCAGTTAAATCCAAATCGGGGTGACCACAGAATATTTCCACTGGCTACGCTATCGGTAGAGTAACCCGGGAAAGCATCCGGCACAATTGGGTTGGCTGTTGGATCATCAGGAAGAACAGGAATATCTACCCGCAAACCATAGGTAATTTTTAAATCCGGGTTGATTGTCCATTTATCCTGTACGTAGAGTCCAAATTGCATTCCTGTAAAGTTCGCCGTTGGGCTGCCGCCTGGCAGTAAATAGCTATACCGGTACTGGTAAGGAGTTCCCGCTTCAAGATCATCAATACTTCTAAAAACGTAGCTTCCAAAAGCATCTTGTACAAATGTATTATCGAACGTAAAAATTTGATTATTAGTACCAAACGTAAACTCATGGTTACCACGAATGTAAGTCAGGTTATTTGTAACCTCAATCAGATCCTGATCCAGTGAGTTTGCTTGTGAGAATCTGTCGATTCCTGCAAAGATGGAACCAAAACCACTTTGTGTTTCAAAAGGCAAGCTAACTTCTACTTCAGGAAATCGTTGAGCAACAACATCTCGTGAGTCACGAATTCGTGTATACACAACTCGAGCTTCATTATAGACATTATTTCCAAGTGTACTGGTTAACTGAGCTACAAATGAGTCCTGATTACTATTGAAGTTGTATTGTCGATTACTGTAGCTGTATTCATCGGTTCCACGTCCAATACCTTCTTCATCTATAGCATCAACGTGATTGTAACGGAAAGTTAATTTGTTAGCCTGATTAATGTTCCAGTCAAGCTTTGCAAGCACTTTATTATTGTCCTGATCTACATCAAGAGGCGAAGTATAACCTCCGGTGTTGTAACCATACTCACTTTGGAAAACATTGCTGATCTCATCAAAAGTAGATGCTGAAAAATCGATCGTATTTGGAGCACCACTTCCGGAAATACCCGCAGTAATTGGCTGTGTTTCTCTTCTGAATTCAGCATTTACAAAAAAGAAAAGTTTATCCTGGATGATGGGGCCACCAACATTCAATCCGATATATCTTTCAGAAAATTCCGGAAAGTCGTTGGCTGTATCTCCATCCTCACCAATATAGGTTCCTACAAGAGATTCATTTCTGGTTTGGAAATAGACGGAACCTTCGTAAGTGTTTGTACCGCTCTTGGTAATTGCATTTACCTGGCCACCTGTAAAACCGTTGTTTGTAACATCAAATGGAGCGATGTCTACATTAAATTCGGCAATGGCATCTATACTCAAAGGGGATGATACACCTGCTTGTGATCCGGGAGTTGCATCACCAAGTCCAAAAACATCATTTAAAGTGGCACCATCAACAAGAATATTGTTGTATCGATCATTCGCACCACCAAAACTATTCCCGCTCGTTACCTGTGGTGTTAACCGGGTAAAGTCACTAAGGGACCTCGATACTGTTGGTGTTCGTGAAATTTCTTGTGTTGAAATGTTTTTACTGGCACCTGTTCGATCTGAGTTGAAGATTTGATCAGGAACGGCAACCACTGAAATTTGACCTAACTCAAGAGAACCCTCTTCAAGTTGAAAGTTCAGGGTAACCCTCTCTCCAAGTTCAATATTTCGTATTTCTTTTATCTGCGGATTAAATCCAATGAAAGTGACCCGTACCTCGTAAGGACCACCAACACGAACATTCCTGATGGTATATCCGCCATCTGCCCGACTCGATGTTCCATATTCACTACCTGTCGGCTGATGAACCGCAATAATATTTGCACCCGGCAAAGATTCTCCGGCCTCGTCCGTAATGGTACCTTCAATAGACCCCGATGTTGTGCCCTGCGCAAATAGCGCCACTGGGAGTAATACCAGGGATAGTATCAATAGTATTTGACGTGTCATAGAGTTGTATTTTAGCTTTGATTTTTTTGTGTTCATATACTTTCTGAGTATAAGAAGCCAATGTTAACGGGTTGTTAACTTGGCATAAAAATTAACGAATTTTTACCAGTATTTGAATTTGTAGGAGGGCAAATCAGCCAATAAAATGTGGAAGCGTTTTTATTTTAAAAAACGATCTTCTCCCTGGCTTTGAGCAGAAGGCACTGGGGCACGAAATAATCAGAAATTTCAATCTATAAACTCATTATATACATGGACTAATGTCTCCTGAGGCGCCCCAAAATAGTAGAATAGCACAATCAGAAAAAAGACCGCTTGCAGGCGAAAAATCCCATTTATCTTATATCTTCTTGCCGAGGTAGTAACAGTAGCATCCGCCAAACAAAAACGACTCATCTTTTTTAGCTCCCGAACAATCTTTTGATCCTCCATCACTATCATCGACTCGTCAAATCCTCTAACCTGTTGAAAGAGAGTTTTTTCAACAAATAAGCTTTGATCACCAAACCGGAAAAGGGTCCACTTAAATCGGGTGCACCATCCGTAAAATTTCAGAATGGGATGAGGATCATCGAATGTAAGCCGAAAGCACCCGGACCTGCATCCCTCCCGGAAAGATCTCTTGATAGATTCGACAAAATTTTTTGGCGGAAATGTATCAGCATGCAGAAAATAGAGAATAGACCCTTTTGAATGTTCAGCTCCTCTATTCATCTGAGGTGCACGCCCCTTTTTTGAGCAATGAAGTACCTTCGCTCCTGATTTTTTAGCTATTTGTACCGTTCTGTCGTTACTGCCTCCATCCGCAACAATAATTTCATGAGGCGTTTCCGCACAACATTGTCCAATATACTCCAACAGTTCACCGATTCTCTCCTGTTCGTTATATGTTGGAATGATAATACTGATGAAAGGATGTCTCATTCAAAATCACTCTTTCGTAAATCTTCTTCTGTATCAATATCGTTTAGTGTGGAAAGCAGTCTGTAATCTTTATCCGCTTTTTTCAACACAGTCTTTGTCTCAGACAATACCTGTTCTGTACTCCACGATATGTCGTTAAAAATTCCGGGAACCAGTTCACTCATTCCTAAAAGATAATACCCGCCATCTTTTGAGGGACCAATTACCACTTCTTTTTGATCCAGCCCGGTAAATGCACCTTCAATAATTTGTGGTGTTATTCCAGGACAATCACTCCCGATGATGACAATTTTTTTGAAGCCATCCTCGAAGCCCTGTTGAAAAGCGTTTAACATTCTTCTGCCAAGGTTATCGCCCTTTTGAAGTTTTTTTTCAAAAGAAACTCTGGAGCCGTCTGACCGCTTTCCTAAAAAACGATCCGATTCATCTATAAACGAAGAATACCAGACCTGTTTTTTTGCGTTCACTTTCCGGGCTACATCTATTGTATAATCCAACAACTTCAGGTAGGTTTGATAGGCTTTATCATCGCCAACTGTTTTGGCCAGCCTGGTTTTTACTTTCCCCTTCTCGGGATTCTTCACAAAGACCAGAAGAAGTTTTTTATCCTTCACAAATAATGTTTTTTAGTGATATTTAACGCATGACAAACTACCAAAATGATTCATACTATTTTTCACAAATCTGAAACTTTTCATAACATCTGCTGTTAGTAGTTTGTTAATTATTGCTCAATAAAAGCCCACTGTTTTACAATGATTGATTCAACATATTTGAAAAAAGCCCTCTTAGCTGCTCTGGTTTTCTTTGCAGTCTCAACTCTGAATGAAGCACAAGCTCAGTACCGTTCCGGCAGTACAGAACTCGGAGTCGTGCTGGGTGAACCGACCGGCGTAAGCATTCAGGTTTGGCAATCGGGCACAAGAGCTATTGATGGTGCTCTTGCATGGTCGTTTGGCAGAGATGATAAAATTCACGTGCACGCTGATTATCTGAAACACGATCAGCTTAGTGTAGATCGTGGATCGCTGACATTTTTTTATGGCATTGGAGCCCGGGCCATTTTAGCGGATGATGCAAGATTTGGTCCGCGTTTCCCGATTGGCCTGCACTATGTAATACCGGACAGCCGTTTTAGCCTGTTTTTTGAAGTCGCCCCGATCTTCGATCTCGTCCCCGCCACAGATTTCGATGTGAATGGCGGCATTGGGGTTCGGTACTTTTTGTAGGGAGCTTTACAGATCCTTTCCGTCTGCACGCTGATTTTGCGGGCTGACGGATTTTAGCACTATTTTCAGACTCCACTAATGGAAAACCCAGCCGTCTGCCGGGTACCCCAAAACTTCTCTTAAATTGAATCACCAAGCTCACGGAATTCATAAATTTGGATTGAATTCAGTTTTTCCGAACTTTCTGTTCACGTTTTTGTTTTAATTTGAAATCAAACGATATTTGAATGATCCAGGAATATCTCAATTCAGTTGATAAATTTATCATCATCGGCGACCGGGTTCTCATCAAGCCGCGTGATATGGAAACCCGCACTAAAAGCGGACTTGTTCTTCCCGCTACAGTGAAAGAAAAGGAGGAGATTCAGAGCGGGTACATTATAAAGACCGGGCCCGGTTATCCTATTCCCTCGCAGGAAATTGATGAACCGTGGAAAGATCAAACCTCTGATCCCAAATATATTGGCATGCAAGCAGAAGAAGGCGACTTAGCGATCTTCCTGAAGAGCCGCGCTCATGAAATTGAATTTGAAAATGAAAAGTTTCTCATCGTTCCGCATGCATCCATTCTCTTATTGATTCGCGACGATCACCAACTCGAATAAAATCCAACTTACTTATGAAACGTGTTGATTTCTTAAAACAGATTGCACTGCTCTCGGCTGGTTCAGCTTTCTTGCCAAAACTGAAACTTTTCCAGGACTCTAATTTTACTGAACTCAGAAACGGGGTCGGAATTTTTACGATGCAGGGCGGAACCATCGGCTGGTTTACAACAGATGATGCGATTATAGCCATTGATTCTCAATACCCTGATCCTGCTACCAATTTTATTAATGGCATTTCAAATTTTGGCGGCGGACCGGAAAAAGTGCTGTTTAACACTCATCATCATGGAGATCACACAGGCGGAAATCCGGTTTTTGCTGAAAATGGATATCAAATCATCGGGCATACAAATGTTCCTGATCTTCAGCGCATGTCTGCACAGGATTCAGAAAATCAACCTACAGTTCCGAATACCACCTTTGATGAACGGTACGAATTAGACCTGGGGAATGAAACGATTCACGCCAAACACTATGGACCCGGACACACGGGCGGCGATTCTGTGATCTGGTTTGAAAATGCAAATATCGCCCACATGGGAGATCTGATATTCAATCGTCTCTATCCTTTCATCGATCGCGGCGGCGGGGCATTGATTGCCAATTGGATCACCACACTTGAGGAAGTTGTGTCTGAGGCGGCTTCCGATACTCAATTTATTTTTGGTCACGCAAACCCTGAGTTTGGTGTTACCGGAACCAGTGATGATTTGATGCATATGCGGGATTTCCTGTCTCACCTGATGGAATACACACGCCGGGGAATTGCTGAAGGAAAAAGTAAAGAAGAGTTGATGGACATTGAGTCTTTTGACCAGTTCCCGGGTCACATCAGTCCCAGCGATTTTCTGTCACTCTCAAGAAATGTAGATGTAGCCTATCGTGAGCTTACCGAAGAGGAATAAGGAAAGATCAGACGCAGAGACTGAGATGGCGCAAACGTCCTCGTTTGTGCCCCGGTCTACCAAGCACGAGCGAGTCAACTACGCTAAAGCTTCGTTGACAGGGGACGCTCGCGCTATCTCCACCTCCAATGACCAACGAAGATGCATTTACTGCGGACAGCCTGCACCGTTAGTTTGGGTTCACGGCCACGGACAGTGCGCTTCATGCGGAATTAATATTGAGGAGTGTTGCCGCGGAGAGAGTTGCGATTTTGAGCAGTAGGTAGTAGATCGTTGTAAGTAGATCGTTAGGGCTTAGCCGACTGACCGCTTGAAGCGGGTATCTGTTTAGCGTCCTGGCAGAGTGCGATAGCTCCTGCCAGAGTCGCGTGGATCGGTTTTCGAGGGGAATACCTTATCCCACAACTCTGACAGGAACCGAAAAGCACGGTGCTCTGTCAGGTTGTTTGACTCAAACCGCTAAACATGTACTGAAGGGGTCTGACGGCTGGAAATCGATGCAACAAACAACTGACAACAGACTACAAACAACAACGACTCTCGTTGTTAATTAACAGGCTAACTTCGTATCATCTATAGACCTCAGTTCGATTCTAAAAATCAATAAAAGAGGCTCCCCTCCTTGGAAAAGGAGGGGACTTTTGAGGAACTTTGATACAGATTAAGAATCGAACTCAGGTTATAGACATACAAGATTTCTTTTTTATGGAGCAAAAAACTGTCTTAGTAGCATTTGGAGGCGCTTCACCGGAGCATGAGGTCTCTGTAATTACAGCTCATCAAGCTATCGCTGCCCTCGAAGAATCAAAGTATCAAATCAGCCCGCTGTACATAACAAAAAACGGGCGGTGGCTAACCGGGGAAGATCTGCTGGATCTGAAAAATTTTGAGGATCTGAAAAAGCTTGAAAACAGCTGTACACCCTGTACATTTAGTCAGAATGAGTTTGGGCAGCCTGTACTTCAAGAACAAAAAACCGGCTTTTTCTCAAAACAGAAACGCACTCCAATCTATGCTGTGTTAGATGCTTTTCACGGCTCAAAAGGAGAAAACGGAGCTTTCCAGGGAGCGTGTGAAATGTTCAATATCCCCTGTACCGGCAGCGGGGTGATGGGCTCTTCCATAGGGATGGATAAAGTGATGGCAAAAACAATCTGCCGCGCTCATGATATCCCGGTTGTGGATGGTGTTGATTTCGTAGAACAGGAGTGGATTGAGGATCAGCCAGCCCTCATCAAAAATATTGAATCGCTCAAATATCCCGTCATTGTAAAACCGGTCCACCTGGGGAGCAGTATTGGCGTTGAAGTAGTGAATAACCAGGAATCGTTGGTTCATGCAGTAGAAACAGCTTTTAAATATGACAATCACCTGCTGGTAGAAAAAGTGGTCACTCCCCTGATGGAGATTAACTGCTCGGTTTTAGGGTCTTCCAGGGAACAGCGAACCAGTGTTTGCGAGCGCCCGCTTGGCAAAGAGGAACTGCTCTCCTTCCAGGACAAATATATGAATGACCAGGAGGCGAAAGGAATGGCTTCGGCTGATCGCGAAATACCGGCAAATATTCCAAATGAGCTGGCCAAGTCAATTCAGAAAACTTCTGTTGATGTTTTTAAACTACTTGCTTGCAGCGGGCTGGCCCGGCTGGATTTTTTGGTAAATGAAGAAACGGGTCAATATTATTTTAACGAAATTAACACCATACCGGGTTCTTTTTCGTTCTATCTTTGGAAAGAATCAGACATAACATTCAAAGATCTCTTATTTGAACTTATTGAGATTGCCGTGGAAGAGCAGAACCAAAAAGCCCGGCGAATACAGAGCTACGATACAAACTTATTGAGTCAAAAAGCTGTTAAGGGGATCAAAGGATTAAAAACCAATAAATAGATGAAACAGAACTCCTTACGAAATTTTGCCCTCTTCATTTTATTATTAACTGTAGCCTATGCGTGCAGCTCATCAGAATCTACGGTGGTGGTTGTAGAAGATGAACCTGCCACTAAAGAGGCAGCCCGGCAAGACACAGTTGCTGAAGAATTTACTCAATTAAATATCGGGTTGATTGATTCGGTAACGAATTTTGATCCGCTATTTGCAGAAAATCTCAGTACGCAGAGAACACTAAATCTTATCTATGACGGCTTATTTACGCTGGATCGACAGGGAAATCCCATTCCTGATATCGTAAGCAGTGTGGAGATTTCTGAAGACAGCCTTGAATATGTTTTCACGCTCAAACAAAATAAATATTTCCACAACAGCTCCATCTTTAACTCCGGAATTGGACGAAGGGTAAATGCCTCGGACATTAAAAATGCTTTTGAGCGAACAGCCCGGTTAACCGTCCCCGATCACGCTGCGCAGTTGCTGATGGGTATTCGTGGTTTTAGAAACTATTATCTCGAACAGCGAGCTGTTTACGATCCCAATCAACGTGTACTGCAAGAGGTTGCCGGAATTCAGGTAATTGACAGTCAAACCCTGGGCATTGTTTTAGAAGAGAAAGATCCCCAATTTCTTACGAAGCTTGCATCGCCATATTTGTTGATCTATCCCCAGGAGGCTATTCGTGGAAACAGTTCAATCCTGGCTGATCGGCCCATTGGCACAGGTTCCTATCAGTTCAACCGGGTTGACAACAACGGGCAAATTGTGTTGATGCGCCGAGATAACGGCAATGATCAGCAAAATCCGCTCATAAACCGAATCAACCTGCAAAGCTTTTCCGATGAAGTGGAGCTGTTCCAGGAGTTTACCACAAATGAAACTGACTGGATTCCAGAAATTGGACCAGAAATATCAACCCAAATTTTAACAGAGAACGGTGATCTTCAGTCTTCTTATGAATCAGATTTTAAACTTGTACAACATAACGCATCCCGAATAGCAGCATTTTACCTGAATGAAGAAGCCGGGGTGAATCATGATTGGTTAATTAACCGCCTGGCCTATCTTACGGAAGAGGACATTTCCACACGCGGAGAATTGGTTTTAAACGTGGATGAATTTGAAATCACCGAAGAGGCCGAACCGCTTGAACGTTATTTTGTCAGCTACACTGAAGATGCACTAACCCGGCGAATTTTAACAGAATTGCATAACACTATTTTTATGCCCAATTCATCACTGGTTCTTTTTGATATTCGGGTGCCAACTGAACAAACCTCCATCTATACTCATAACAGCAGTTCGCTGCATCACAATATTAAACCCATCGATACAGATTATTGGATGCAGATGGAAACAGACATCCTGGGAGTTTATAAAGATCGGGTCAGCGGTATCGAACCAACAACCATACCCTGGCTACTGCATATTGACCAAGTAAGGGTACAAAATACTGAAACAAGCACTGAATGAATTTTTGCATCGTAGCAAATCCCGAAAAGTATTCTATTCAAGATCCTCTGGAAAGAGTGATAAAATGGTGCCAGGCACACGGAACGGATATATTTATCGCCCAACAAATCAAAAACCAATTCCCTGAAATTGTAACTGGAGATACTATTTCTGTGGTAGAAAATGAGCAAAAAGCGGTGCAATCTGCTGATGTTATCGTTGCGATGGGTGGAGACGGAACGATGCTCCATACTGCTCATCTCATGAAAGAGATTAAAAAACCGGTACTGGGTATTAATACAGGAAAGCTTGGTTTTATGGCCAACATTCAGCCCTCTCAAATTGAGGAGGCTCTTCAATGCGTAATCAAGGAGGAGTACCGTCTCGATAAGCGGCAGATGCTGAAGGCAAAAACCGAAAATAACGATCCGTTCTACGCTCTCAATGAGTTCCTGTTTTCGAGAAAGGATACCTCATCAATGATTAAACTGGAAGTTGAGTACGATGGTTCTCTGATTAATCATTACTGGGCAGATGGGTTGATAATAAGTTCACCTACAGGTTCAACGGCTTACAATCTTTCGGCCGGCGGGCCCATTGTTCTGCCCAATACACCTGTTATGGTCCTCACACCCATCAATCCGCATACCTTAACTACGCGGCCACTTGTACTGCCAAATAATCGTCCGCTTACGGTGCGAAGTGTGGGCAGATCCGAACATATTTTATTTTCTTATGATGGAATTGTACAACCCCATAACAGTAAACTTGACATCGAAATAATTCAGAGCGATTTTTCAGTAGATCTTATACAATTGCCAGACCAAAACTATTTTGAAACATTGCGAAATAAACTGATGTGGGGCTACGACAAACGAAAAGATTAACTAACAGTTTTGGAATTCATTCAATGAACACAGAGATTCTGTAAATTTTGAATTCCAAACACTTTCAATAAAACACTCATAAAAAAACAGATAAAATCATGAAAGTAACAGTTGTAGGAGCCGGAGGAAATGTAGGCTCAACGGTGGCATTTGCTATTGCCGAACGCGACTTTGCCAAAGAAGTGGTAATGGTCGATATCGAAAAAAAAGACGGAGATAAAACATTTTATCCATCAAAAGGACGAGCGCTGGACCAGTGGGAAACATCTCCCATATCCGGGTTTGATACCCGGCTGAACGGGACTGTAAATTACGAAGACACAAAAGATTCTGATGTCTGCGTGATTACTGCAGGTGTTCCGAGAAAACCCGGTATGAGCCGTGATGATCTGCTGGAAATTAACAGTAACATTGTTGAAGAGGTTACTAAGAAGCTAATTGAACACTCACCGGATACCATTATTATTGTGGTTTCTAATCCGCTTGATGTGATGTCTTACGTGGCACACGAAAACAGCGGCCTCCCTTCCACCAAGGTGATGGGAATGGCCGGAATCCTGGATACAGCCAGATACAGAGCGTTTCTTGCACAAGAACTCGACGTATCACCGAAAGACATTCAGGCACTTCTGATGGGCGGCCATGGCGACACGATGGTTCCGCTGCCAAGATATACAACCGTAGCCGGAATTCCCGTTACACAACTCATTAGCAAAGACAAGCTCGATGCTATTGTAGACCGTACCAAGAAAGGCGGCGGCGAAATTGTCGGGTTGATGGGAACTTCTGCCTGGTATGCACCGGGAGCTGCAGCCGCACAGATGGTTGAGGCCATTATGCTTGATCAAAATCGAATATTTCCATGTGCCGTGCGTTTAGACGGTGAGTATGGAATTGACGACCTCTTCCTCGGCGTACCCGTAAAACTGGGGCACGGAGGAATCAAAGAGATTATCGAGGTTGATTTAAACGATGAAGAACAGGATCTTTTAAACTCATCAGCTGATGCGGTTCGATCCACACTGGACGAATTCAAAAAGCTGATGGAAGACAAATAAACCGCAAATAAACGAAGACATAAGGCTCTTCACTACTTGCACTAACCCCAATCCGGTTTCCGGGTTGGGGTTTTTTATTTTGGTGAAAGATCGATTTAATGATTTTGAGATTTAGTGATGTAGCGATTTTCGATTTGGATTAAAAAGATCGCGGCATCAGAAATCGAAAATCTCAAAATCGCTAAATTCCCGACTGGTGCAAGTTTGCCCCGTAAAGGGATCTCTTCGAGGTAACTTGTACCTGCGTTCACTTTCGCACAAGTTCCAAACTTGCGCCGGTAATGAGATCAATCACGAACCTCGCCTGCCGATTGACTTTTTCGGCTGGTTATTTTGTTGTTTCTTGCCTCAACCATTCGGCAGAAGTGAATTCAGCAGCCGAAGATCATTTTCCCCGTCTGGCGCAAGTGTTAAGCGAAGCGTCACTTGTGCCCCTTTCCCTTTGCAAAAAGATTGGCACAAGTGACATCCTTTGCTTACTAATTGTAGAAAGTTTTTTTCCAGAAAGACACTATCTGACTTTATTCCAATTTATACTTTGAAATACCGGATTTAACACTTGCGCAAGTTTAAGGGGTGCCGCTTGTGCCAAAGTGTAGTATAACGAAGCACGAGCGAGACGCTCGCGCTATCTTTTCTCTACTGCTCCTGCAACTCCCGCTCCTTAAACTCATCATCAAAATAGTTGTACCATTTTCGGAAGGGACGGAAGGCGTTATCAGAGTCAAACGGACGTTTAAACTCGCTCTGTTTGCACTCTTCACTGCAACAGCCATCCATCTGTTTGGCACCCTCTTCTGAACAGACAAACAGCTTATTGCACTCCATGTTCGCGCAATTGATATAACTGTCAGCAGGCTTACCGGTTATTTCACACCGGGCGATTGGCTGAAGATTATCCTTATTCACGGGCACCACCAGCCGATCATCAAACACAAAGCATTTGCCTTTAAAATGTTCACCACCTTCCTCTTTGGCATATCGTAAAATTCCGCCGTGTAGTTGATTCACATCATCCCAGCCTCTCTGCTTCATTAAAACAGAAAACTTCTCACACCGAATTCCACCCGTGCAGTACATCAGCACTTTTTTGTCTTTGGGAATCTTTTGCGCGGTTTCATCCAGCCATTCAGGAAAATCATAAAAATTATCTACATCGGGTGTCATCGCTCCTTCAAAATGGCCCACTTTCGATTCGTAATTGTTCCGCACGTCAATCAATACATAATCATCTTCATTCTCCATCACCTTTCGCCACTCTTCCGGTTCCAGGTAATTTCCGCCATTTTCCGGATTCAGCCCATCCATATGAATGGCCACCAGTTCGTCACGGACTTTACAGATTAGTTTTGCAAATGGCACGGTATCATCTCTGTCCGTTTTGAACTCGGTATCTTCAAACCCCCCGATGCTCCATAAGTATTCTTTATACTGTTGAATCTGTTCGGGAGTGCCGCCCAGGGTTCCGTTAATTCCCTCTTTGCCGATGTACACACGTCCCTTGAGGCCAAGATTTTTCAACTCCCGCTTATGATCTTTACAAAACGCCTCAGGGTCGGCAATCGGCTCAAAATTATAATATAGTATTACTTCGTAATTCATAGATTTCATACAATTTTGTAAATAGAATTCGTTTAACCTTCACGAATTCATAATTTACGATGATTTCAAATAAGTTTTAAACTCTCTCTCCGTTTGAAAATATGGAGAAAATGATCAAACAGGCCGGCTTTTTTATATTCATATTTATTTGTGTTTTTACACTCCCCGGAGAAACTCTGTTTGCTCAAGTACTCCCCAATCAACACGTTGAAGGTACTAATCACCCCATACTTTCGGCCATTCAGCAGGAAGTTCAATCCGGTAAAATCTCCAAAGATGAAGCGTTACTCCAATCTGTTTATGCGGGATTTGCACCAGAACGAATGAATAAGAGATATCTTGCCAAGAGCACAGAAAATCTCCCAATCCGCTGCTTAACACCCGTTTTGATGGAGTTCGAAAATGTAAAAGACCAACTACATGCAGCAACTGTATCAGAAATTGAAGCGTTAACTGCGCCAAAATCTTCTGCTGATATGCAATCGCATAAGTCTCCCTCCGGCAACTTTATTCTCTATTACGAGGTTGAGGGTGAGGATGCTGTTCCAACTGAAGATTCAGATGGCAACGGCACCCCGGATTACATTGAAAAAGCTGCTTTTGCTGCTGATTCTTCCTATCGGCATGAAGTGAATGAGATTGGATTTATGGATTTTTTGAAATCCGATCCGTATGAAATCTATTTTTTAGATTTTGGATTTTATGGAACAACACGCTCTTCAGGATCAACAACATCTATTAATGTCCACAGAAATTTTGAAGGTTTTCCTGCGAATACACATCCGGAAGGAGACCAAATTGGAGCTTTGTATGCTACCATAGCCCATGAAATAAAACATGCCATTCAATATGCAACCAACCGCTGGAAGGGAGAAGCAGGAAATACTGCCTGGTCTGAAATGGATGCCACTCTGATGGAGGAGATTGTTTTTGATGACGTGAACGACTACTACAACTACATTATGCAATATGATAATGAAATGAATGACTGGGACCGTGGAAAAGCCAGAAGTTCATCTATTTTTGGAAATCCGGAAAATCCAACCCCCGGCTCCTATAATCATATTACCTGGATGCTCTATTTTTCAGAAATGTTTGGGACTCATTTTTGGGTGGATGTATGGAATATAATCCGTAACGATTATCTGAATTCTGATAACCCCGAAGATCTGATCCCGTTTCTGGACGCTGTGAGACAGGCATTGGAATTAGAAAACATGAACTTCCCGCAGGAACATTTGATGAATCACCTTTGGCATATGACGGCGGGACCCAATTTTACCACACCCGGTTTTGGATTCGAAGAACGCACGGAATATCCGTCTGCGAAGTTT
Source organism: Balneolaceae bacterium (assembly GCA_034521495.1). NCBI lineage: Bacteria > Pseudomonadati > Balneolota > Balneolia > Balneolales > Balneolaceae > Balneolaceae bacterium. The sequence goes on along the minus strand of JAXHMK010000015.1, from coordinate 55,750 downwards.
ACTGAAACTCTCACCCAGCCGCCGGACAGTGTTACAAATCAATATTTGCAGTCAAATGCTGCTCATTACCTGGAGGTTATGCCATCAAATATTACACCCGGCCAGCCCTCTATCTCACTGGAATCGGATGTGAATGGAATTGGTTTTGGAGTGATCGGTTTTTTCAAAAACGGGGAGATTGACGTTGATTTCACAGTGAATCCTCTTTCCAACATTCAAACACTTCAAACCACATGGTCTTGGGATAATTTGGTTGATATGAGAATTGCAGTCGTAAACACCCACAGGGACAGCAGCGGCTCCTATAATCTCATCGTCAGCTCTACAATTCCGGATGAAGATACTATCACACAAAACTATCCGAACCCTTTTAATCCTACAACCAATATCGAATTCTCACTAACTGAACAAAAAGATGTCACGGTTGAGGTGTACGACCGGATCGGGCGAAAAATTTCAACTCTGGTTGATGATCAGCTCGGCCGCGGTTTTCACACCGTTCAGTTTGACGGAACCGGCCTTGCATCAGGTGTCTATTTTTACCGGATTGTAACCGACCAGGCCGCCATTACCCGGAAGATGGTTTTGGTAAAATGATTGTTTACACTCTCTCTTATTCACTGCTTTAATCTAAAGTAGTTTAATTCCCCGACCCTCTGGGTCGAAAAAAAGATAAAAGTCCCCCTTTGAAGGGGTAACCTTATGTTGGTGAAGAAGCATAAATGATCATCCCCCATTGCCCCCTTCGAAGGGGGACACCCACCAAAAAATAGAGTTGTGGATTACCATATTTTTTTGGCTGATGATTCTGCCGCCTACCAATTTTCTCTCTTTGAACAAATTTTCAAACTATATCTTCCGTTTTATGGTATTCCGCCTTTTCTGGCAGCCTCTCTTTGGTTTATTACTAAACACTTTCGTCATCATAAAAAACACGAGATTTCTTAATTGTTGATTAAACTGTTATCCCTCAGTTCAAAATTTTGAGTTGCATTCACATCCAGAGTTCTCATCAAATTTTCTCTGATTTCCGGTGAAACCTGGAGCGTTTGAATGACCTGTCGCGTTGAATCCAGTTTTGTTTCGTAGGTTTGATTTACCTGCTGTAGCTGTTTCGTTCTAACCTCTAACTGCACATTTTCCTGTTGCAGTGTATTTGTTTTTTCCACCAGATCCCTGTCGGGATTCCATGCCCGCAAGAAAGCGGAAGACTGGCTGACAGGTATTGACTCTCCCGGTTCTGTAACTTCAGTTTGAGTGGTGTCCGGTCCGGCTGTAACTTGCCTGTCCTCAATATCAGCGGGCAAAAACGAGGTACCTCCCATAATTGTCAGATAGATCAGCAACCCGTTGAAAGGGGTGATCACCAGCTTTTTCATATTTCGCTGCTCACTTAAAAAAAATCCAACAAATGCTACAGTCAAAGCAACTATAAATCCCAGCATTTTCAAATCGATACCATCCCCCAAAACATCAGCAATGGCACTGGTGGCAACCCAGGTAACAACTACGCCTCCATACAGCGTTTTGAAGGAGGCATCATCAAAAAATTCTTTGGGTGGTTGAGAAATAGGAGACTGATCGTTTGGAGGAGTCATAATTGAAGGGCTTTAAGGTTGTGGATTCGGGTTCTCTCACTTCTCTTTTGATTCTCTGCTAAAACTTGAATCCCTTATATATTTAAAAAATTTTAATCCTTTTCAAATAATTAAACGGATAAACTCTATCTTCAACAGTTCAAGTAACTGACTTGCTGCATTTGAATACGGAATACGACCCGTTATAGAATCCAGGCAAACATCGCTGTTAATCAATATTTTTTCCATACCCTTCTTTTTCTAAACGCGCTTCCGTCAATAATTCATCGTATTCTATTCCTTCTGGTGCGGGTATGCTTCCTGACATCTGTGAAACTATACTCCCTTCTTTTGGAGTCCAATTATCATTCGGGGCTGAAACCGACTTCAACATTTTCTCAACCATTTTTGAGACACTTATTCCTCTTTCTTTTGCAAGCTTTTTTGCCCGCTCTTTGACCTCTCTTTCTATGGTAAGATTTAACTTTTCTTTCATGATCCTTTGATTAATGCGTATAATCACAAATAGATTTAATTTCTGCCGTCTCACTTATGTGAAGGCTTTGCAAAACTATGACCGTCATCCTGAACTCCTGGATTCAGGATCTCCTGATACTGGCTATAAAGACGAATGGAGAATCTGAATCGAGTTCAGATTGACGCATACCCACGGTTTTGCAAAGCCTTCTATGTATGAGACAACAAATCAACAATCAAATGATCGGATATTTTTAAGCCTTCCGGTGTCATTTTCAGAAGATCGTTCTCTCTGTTCATGAATCCCTTTTCTATCTGATTTTCAATCCACTCTCTTTGAGAATCAATAAAATGATACTCATACTTTTGTTTAAGGTTCTGTTCTGAAACGCCCCATTTGGTTCGCAGGCCCAGCATTAGCCGCTCTTCTGCGAGTGTTTTATTTGAGAGTTCTTCCTCGCCTTCGCGATAGTCTCTGGGCTTTTCATTCAAATATTTTTTGAGATTGGCTTCATTTTGCCAGCGTCTTGCCCCCATCTCATCCCACCAAAATGAATGAGCGGACGGCCCCAATCCAATGTAATTTTTGTGATTCCAATAATTGCTGTTATGTACAGCTTCCTTGCCTGGTTTTGCAAAATTACTGACTTCATACTGCTCAATTCCGAATTCTGCCAATTTCTTACGTACCAGGTCAAACTGATCTGATACGCGATCATCATCCGGTGGATCGAGCCGCCCGAGCTCAACTTGTTTGCCCAGCCGGGTCCTGGGCTCTACAGTTAGTGAATAGGCCGAGATATGAGGCGGATCAAAACGAAGAAGCTGACTGATATCTTTCTCAAGAGTTTTCAATGATTGGCCCGGATTTCCGTAAATCAGATCAGCCGTGAAAGTTGGAAATCCTGTTTTTTGCAAAGCCTCCAATGCAGTAAATGCTTCTTCAGGAGTATGCGCCCGATGCATAAATTCCAGTAGGTTCTTATCAAAAGATTGCACACCCATGCTTGCACGGTTCACGCCCAGGTTCTGGATCATGGAGAGATAATCGGGGGTTACATCATCCGGATTGAGCTCCATCGTAACCTCAACAGCATCAATATTAAATACTTCGTGTAATGCATCAAAAATGGTTGCAAGCTGCTGTTGATTCAGCAGAGATGGTGTTCCGCCGCCCAGATAAATGGTTTGAACGGTTTCTTTTGTGAATGCAGAATTCCGGTACGAATCAACCTCAGAAACAAGAGCATCTACAAAAGGCTGACGAAGCTCACCTCGCGTTAAGAAATAAAAATCGCAGTAACTGCACGCCTGCTTGCAAAACGGTATATGGATGTAGATTCCGGACATTTTTGGATTGATGATTCTTAAATCCGCGAAGTTTTCTTTCAACATGAGCTACTATTCCCAAAAATGGAGACCTTTCAGAACTAAACTTCGCGGGTTTCTCTTCACTTTTTACTCTTATAAAAAGGATTTTCATCGTATGTATCCACCTGTCGATAAGTACGCTGATACTTCACATAATTGTCGGCGTTTTGGGCAATATGCTGAATCTCCTCTTCGGTAAGCTCTCTCACTTTTTTTGCCGGGGTGCCCATATACAAAAATCCCGACTCTAACTTTTTTCCCGGCGGTACAAGACTGCCGGCGGCGATCATCACATCCGGTTCAACCACAACATCATCCAGAATTGTAGCCTGGATTCCAACCAAAACCCTGTCGTGAATGGTGCATCCGTGAATGGTAGCATTGTGTCCTATAGTAACCTGGTTTCCTAATTTTGTTGGGTTCGTTTGATTGGTTACATGAATACAACTGTTATCCTGGACATTGCTTTTTTCACCAATTTCAATCCAGTTTACATCTCCCCTGATCGTTACATTAAACCAAACGGAGCTATCACTGCCAATCGTCACATCCCCGATAATATCTGCACTGGGGGCTACAAAAACAGTATCATCGAACTGTGGGGATTTTTTAAGAAATTCGTAGATCATAAAAGTACGCCGTACAGTGGCCAAGCCATCCCGAACCGTCGGGGCTTGTCCGGCTTCCGTTAATTTCGAATAAATGTGAATACACCGGAATGGAATCCAGCCGGATTAAAAAATCAGGGAACGGGCAAGCTGCCCGTTGTACTACCTATCCATCAGAGCGGTACATATATAACTCAACAATCGCTTTAAACTGCTCGTAACTTTGTGGATTCTGCCGCAGCTTTTGTCCGTTTAAAAAGAATGTTGGTGTTGAGTTGACGGTACGCCGAATACCCTCCTGGAGTTGACTGTTCACCGTTTGCTGTACCTCTTCAGATTCGAGATCGCTTTCAAACTGATCCATATCCAATCCAATTTGTTCGGCAAAATCAAAGAAATAATCACGGGCACCTCCCTGAGACCACTGCTCCTGGTATTCAAAAATCAGGTCATGCATCTCCTCAAATTTTCCCTGTTGCCGGGCTGCTTCAGCTGCTCTCGCCGCAAGATCGGCATATTGGTGACCTCTCAACGGGAAATATCGATATTCAATCTCTATCATATCACCAAATTCTGCTTTAAGCTGCTCCTGAAGCGGAATATACGCTTTACATGCCGGGCACTGGTAATCGCTGTATTTTAAAATGTGTACTTTTTGAGCAGTACGCTGTGTATTGTCTTGCGATTGACTTGAGGAATTTCCAAAAACTCCGCCGTAATAGAGTGCTGTAATGGCAACCCCAATAAAAGCTATAAACGCAACTGATTGTATTACTTTTTTATTCATGATAGATAACTTCCGATTATAAGTTCACAACCTGTTTCTATAGACCCAAATAAACGTTCTACAGTCAGGCGACTAAAGTTTACTGAAAATAATGATGAATTACTGTACCGATTGGCCCATTTTGCTCTTGTATGCCATGGCATAAATTTTCATCTGCTTCACCATAGATGCCAGCCCGTTTGATCGCGTTGGCGAAAGGTGCTGCTGCATGCCAATCTTATCAATAAACTCGGGATCTGTCTGGAGAATTGTATCAGGATTTTCGCCGGAATAGAAATTTACAAGCATCGCCACCAGTCCTTTGGTAATGGCGGCGTCACTATCGGCTTTGAAAATTAAACGATCATCATCCTGCTCGGTCACCAGCCATACCTGAGATTGACATCCACGAACAAGGTTTTCTTCTACTTTGTGTTTGTCGTCAAGCGATTCCAGTTTCTGCCCAAGCTTTATGATATACTTATAGCGTTCCTGCCAGTCGCCCAGCAATTCAAATTGTCGTACAATCCGGTCCTGTTTTTCTTCAATATTCATACTCTAAAGTAAGGATTCTTAGTACAGGTGTCGAATTGTTAACGAAAAAGATTAGACTTTAGTAGATTTCTGAGCTGATGAAATTTCTGTAGAGATTGCACCTTTAATTGCCACCACCGTTGCATTTTCTGCATCCCAAACCGGTTTGGCATAATCGATAACATTCATGTATCCACCATCTTTTCCTTTAATCCGATACTGAGCAGTATCCGGTTTGCCATCCAATACATTTTTAAGGTGCGCCTCAACTTTTTCAGTATCCTCCTGATGAACCAGGTTTTTTAGCAGCATCTCCTCTGCATCTTCTTTAGATATTCCGGTTATATTTGAAAATGTATCTGATACGTACTCAAATTCATATTTCTTATCATCATTCAAAACCAACTTGTAGCGGAATTCACGCATCGTATCGAACATATTTCTATACGATTCATTCCGTTTATTCAGCATTGCCACAATTCGTTTCTGCAGCGATTTATTTTCAAACGAAGCCCGAACAACTTTTTGATCGTCGATCTCCAGCAGCCGGGTTTTCATTTTCACTTCAATAAAGTTCCCTTTGCTGTTTGCAATTTTCAGTTCATATGATGAGCCATCAAAATCACTGGGTTTAAATTTATCGAACCGGTGTTTAAAATTTTCTATCTGTTCGTCGGCAAGCAGGTCCCAGATTTTACGTTTCTTCAGTTCTTCGTCTTCGAACCCTACAAGATCTCTGAATGCTTTATTTGATGTGATAATATTTCCCTGCTCATCAATATCAATCAAAGTTTTCTTCGATTCTTCAGTAAGACTATCGAACTCAATTTTGGAGTCTACAACCTTTTTCTCAGATCGTTTTCTCTCGGTAATATCGTGCTGATAAGAAACCCAGTGCGTGATTTCACCGTCTTCGTTTGTTAACGGATGGATATCCCACTGGTTGATGAACTCAGATCCATCTTTTCTGTAGTTTACAGTATGGCCAAAAAATGCTTGTCCTTCTTTAAGTCGTCTCTTTAATGTATCCAGTACTTTCCGGTCGGTTTTAGGGCCCTGCAGTATTCGTGGTGTTTTGCCAATTACTTCTTCTTTTGAGTATCCGGTCATTCGGGTAAAACCATCGTTCACATAAACAATTTTGGGGCCGGGCTTCTCCAGGTCAAGTGTTGTGATGAGTATGGAATCGTAATCGCTTCGTATGGCACTCTCCAGCAATTTCAATTGTTTTTTCGTTTCTTCTTTCTCCTCAACAATTTCCTTTACAAACTCAATGAGTTTTTGATATGATTCGTCGTCTTTACTGCACGATTTTAAAAATTCCTGGATATTCGACATAATCTTGCGCGTGATTGTTTTTACTAAAAGATGCTATTTAATAACCGAAAGGCTGTTTTCCCAACATTTCGTCCAACTTTGTATACTTAAACAAGATCAAAACACTCTTTCGTTTGCAAATCATTCCAAAAAAATTAAGTAATTCAGAAAAAATTCGGATATCTGAGATCAAATATCTCCAATCGCATATCAGTACTTTTACTGCAAGGTTCTCAAATTAGCAACTTGGCAGCGATTGTGGAGTTATCCCATTTTCTAATGCAAGACGAACTGCAATATGTTCTCTTCGATGGTCTGCTCCGGGATGGTATTCAGGGCTGCTCTGCTGCCCGTATAAGGCCAATACACGGTGGGGCAGAGCACCGCCTGCATTTTGTTTTACAGCAGAGCGGTGAAACAAGGGAATAAGGTATCCAGAAGTTACCCCGAAATTTTTACTTAATAATTCATAAACCAAATAGTATCAACAAATTGTAGAATTTTACAAGTGGAAACTGGAAAAAAGAGAACGAATGTGCTTTGATACAACATAAACAGCCCTACAGCATTTCTTTCCTGATACTTTTGTACCAGCAAAAGTATCCAAAACCTCCCGGCTGTGAAGAATCTGTGGCGGCTGATTGTTCAGCGCGGCACCCTTCGAATGGTCCATTTCGTTTGTAAGTAGAATCAAGTGTATCACCGGTAACGAAGGCTGCCACAGCGCTTCACAATCCATCCTGTTCCCACAGATTCTTCAAGGCCGAATGTATTGGAGACCTATGATCGATCTTCAGAGGTTACGGGAATAGCGGGAAAGCCGTTAGAAACGACAAAAAAGAAGTGAAAGCAAATCATAGTTTAAAACTATAGACCGTGAACATCTCTATTCCCATGCGTTTTTCGTCACTTGGTCTTCAAAGCTTTAGCGTAGTAGTCCTTTTTTCGCATTAAAAAAGAGACTACCACAAAACGTGATATATGTCGGATGAACAATGACGAGCAGAGCACTTGGGATTAGGTTCTATAGGGTGGAGTAAAAAATGGGGTAACTCCACAATAAGGTATCCCACTTTATTAAAGCATTTTCTATAAATTTTATATCACATATCGTTCAAATAAAATAATTTTCGGGGTAACATCTCAGCAGTAATTGTGCTTTTCGATCTCCTGCAAGAATTGCGTAGTATGGTTGATCTTGATTACGTTATTGATAAAAATCCGAACTCAGGCAGGAACTCCGCTCCGCTTCGTGCTCTGCCAGGTTCTTCATCTATTCCTTCAAAATAATCTTAGCAATAGTCTGAAGCTGCATGTTAGAAGTGCCTTCATAAATTTTGCCGATTTTTGAATCACGGTAATATTTCTCCACGGGATAGTCTTTCACGTACCCATACCCGCCAAACAGATCCACCGCCATAGAGCTTACATTCTCCGCCACTTCTGAGCTGTAATATTTAGCCATCGCTGCTTCCTTCAGAAAGGATTGACCGGCTTCTTTTTTTCTTGCTGCATTGTACACTAACAGACGTGCCATCTCCAGTTCGGTAGCCATTTTTGCAAGCTGAAACTGAACGGCCTGGAACTCCGAAATAGTCTTGCCGAACTGCTGACGCTCTTTTGTGTATCGAATTGTTGCATCATACGCGCCCTGGGCAATCCCGATCATCTGTGCGCCAATTCCAATTCGTCCTTCATTCAGGGTTTCCATAGCCACTTTGTAGCCTTTGCCCACCTCACCGAGAATATTCTCCTTCGGTACTCTCACATCTTCAAACGTCAGTTCACAAGTTGAACTGGCCCGAATTCCCAGTTTATTCTCTTTCTTGGATATGGAGAATCCGTCCATTCCCCGTTCCACGATAAAACAGGTGATCCCCTTGTAGCCCATTTCGGGATCAATATTGGCAAATACCAGGAATATATCTGCCTCAGCGGCATTGGTAATCCAAAGCTTGGTACCGTTAAGTATATAGGAATCCCCCTCTTCTTTTGCCGAGCATTTCAGAGCAAACGCATCACTACCCGATCCCGCTTCTGAAAGACAATACGCTCCTACTTTTTCCGCCGCCAGCTGGGGTAAAAATCTTTCTAAAATATCCTCCGAGCCCCATCGTAAAAAAGCATTATTCACGAGAGTGTTTTGCACATCCATAAACACTCCTACGGATGCATCTACACGGGAAATCTGCTCGATAGCCAGGATGCTCATAAAAAATGTGCCGCCACCGCCGTCATACTTTTCAGGAATCTCAATTCCCATAAATCCCATTTCAAAAAATAACTGAATCAATTCGGGATCGAGTTTTGCCTCCTCCTCCATCTGCTCAACTTTGGGCTGAATGATTGAATCAGCAAATTCTGCCGCCGCATCTTTCAGCATCTGTTCATCTTCCGTTAAGTGAGTAAGTGGATGCATTTTTTCTGTATTCTCCGCCATAACTATATGAGTTTAATTCATTATTGGCTTTCTCGGCTGTTCAATACCTGGTCTTGATTTTGAAACAACCATTACCTCTTGTTGATTTCCGAAAATGGTTAGCCAGTCAACTTTGTTAGCATAATAAGAAGATTGCTAACACTCTACTCCTAAATGTGTTAGAAATATATGTATTTCAGTCCGGTTTGTCGCTTTTTAATCGTGCAATTTTTTAGCGAAAGACAACGGGTCTGATTATCTTAAATTAATAAGGTTTATTAAATACAGAGTGACCATGACAACCAACAAGAATGGACAGAAAAAAAGGTTGTGGGATTTTGAGCCGGTATCTAAAATCAAGTGGGAAGAACAGGTAAAAGAAGACCTGAAAGGGGCTGATTATAAAGCCAAACTTTCCTGGAATCCTCACGAAGGTTTCAAAGCCGCTCCCTTCTACACACGAGAGGATTTAAAGGATTTAGAGCATAATGCCGAAGACACCATCCTCAGCAAAGCGAAATGGAGTTGTTGCGAACCCATTTATGAAACTACCCCCGAAAAAGTAAATGGAGCAATCAAAAAAGCGATCCGCAAAGAATCGGGATCGTTTTACATCCAATCGAAATCTTCATGGAAATCCGGAATGCTTGGGGGCGATATGCACGGTGCCCAAATTCAAAAACAAACTGATTTCGATCGATTCATGGATGGGATTGAAGTGGAAAATGTTGATTTCACATTCGATTCGGGAATGACCACACCCGCACTCGTGGCAATGATGAAAAATCATTCAAAGAATTTTTCAAACTCAAAGTTTATCTTCGATCCGTTCGCATACATTGCAGAACGCGGACGGCTGCCAATAGGAGAAGAAAAATTAAAAGCCATTGTAAACGATCTTGCCTCTCAGAAGAATATGAAAACTCTCTGTGCAGACGGACTGTTTTATCATCGTGCCGGTGCAACTATTGTGCAGGAGTTGGGAATAGCTCTTGCTGCTGCCAGTGAGTATTTGTCTTTAATTGATGAAGAGAATAAAGAAAACGCGGTAAATACCTTATTTGTACGGTTGGCCGCCGGACCACTTTATTTTCCGGAAATTGCCAAATTCCGTGCGATCAGACTTTTGTGGAATCAGCTGATGGCAGCCTATGGATTTAAAAATTCACCTGAGTTAACTGTCATAGCAGAAACTTCAAAAACAAATAAAACCCTGACCGATCAGCATAACAACCTGATTCGTACCATTACCGAATCGATGTCGGCCGTTCTGGGCGGAGTCAATCAACTGATGGTTCATCCATATGATTTTCTTGAATCCACACCCGGAGAGTTCTCAAGGAGAATTGCTCGCAATGTTCAGTACATTCTGCGCGAAGAGTCCCATTTTGATAAGGTGGCCGATCCATCTGCCGGATCATACTACATCGAAAACCTGACCTCCACCATCGCCAAAAAAGCATGGGAATATTTTCAATCGATTGAAAATGAGGGCGGAATTCTGCAATCCCTTAAAAACGGATCCATCCAGGAAGTGATCAATCGTTCTGAACAAGAGCGTGAGGATGCCGTCAACCGCGGAAAAAATATACTGGTTGGTACTACTTATTATGCGAATGCAGAAGAGGAACTTCCCGATGTGAGCGACCCGCGCTCCTTCGCAGATTCACTCAAGTTGACAGATTACGAGTTTAACGAAGCCGGGAATAAGCTGATCAAATCTCTTCAACAAGCTTTTAAAAAAGAAGCTACCGTTGGAGATGTTATAGAGTCGATGCTTAAACCAGAAAAAGTACTCTACCAGACAATTGAAGAAACAAGAATCGGAGCCATTTTTGATGAAATCCGGCTCCGAACCGATTCACTTTCTGAGAAAACCGGCATTGAACCTGTTGTACATCTTATTCCGGTCGGAGACGTGAAATGGAGAAACGCCCGAGCTACCTTCTCACATAACACACTGGGTTGCGGCGGATTTACAATCGATCACCCGACCGGTTATGATTCTATCAATAAAGCAACTGAGAAAATTGAAACCGGCGATGCTGATATCTTTGTTCTTTGCAGTTCGGATAAAGAGTATGAAAATTTAATTGAACCCTTCTGCGAGGCGTTTGCAGATAAGGGAATCTGTATCCTTGCCGGGCATCCGGGAGACAACGAAGAGAGATACCGAACTGCAGGAATAGATCTGTTCATACACAAAAGCATGAATATCCCGGCCATGCTGTTAAACATTCAAAACGACCTGTTTGAAATGGAGAAAGACCATGAAACGACCTGATTTTTCAAAAATACCTTTCGAACCAACGAAGAAAAAAGAGAGCCGTTCTTCGACTACAAAAGAGAATATTTGGGAAACACCTGAAAAGATTTCGGTTAAAGATCAATTTACAGCAGATGATATAAAATCTGTTGAGCATCTCGATTTTGCTGCCGGCATTCCGCCCTATCTTCGCGGACCCTATTCTACCATGTACACCGTTCGGCCCTGGACAATTCGTCAATACGCAGGATTTTCAACAGCAGAGGAATCTAACGCCTTTTATCGCAGAAATCTGGCGGCCGGGCAGAAAGGCCTTTCCGTTGCGTTTGATTTGGCCACTCACCGGGGATACGATTCTGACCATCCACGCGTAACCGGCGATGTGGGAAAAGCGGGGGTAGCCATCGATTCCATTCTGGATATGAAGATCCTGTTCGATCAGATTCCGCTGGATGAGATGTCGGTTTCTATGACCATGAATGGTGCCGTAATCCCGATTATGGCGTTTTACATTGTAGCCGCCGAAGAGCAGGGTGTTCCGACGGAAAAACTGAGCGGAACCATACAGAATGATATTTTGAAAGAGTTCATGGTTCGAAATACATATATCTATCCGCCGGAGCCGTCCATGAAAATTATAGGGGATATTTTTGAGTATACCTCCCAAAAAATGCCGCGATTTAACTCTATCAGTGTGAGCGGTTATCACATGCATGAAGCCGGTGCTACCGCTGATATTGAGCTGGCCTACACGATTGCTGATGGATTGGAATATGTTCGCAGGGGAATTAAAGCCGGTTTGGATATCGACGATTTTGCCCCGCGTATCTCTTTCTTTTGGGCGATTGGAATGAACCACTTTATGGAGATTGCCAAACTCCGTGCAGGACGTTTGCTCTGGGCGCAATTAATGAAACAGTTCAACCCCAAAAATCCGAAGTCGCTTTCCCTGAGAACACACAGTCAAACATCAGGGTACAGCCTCACGGAGCAAGATCCTTTTAATAACGTAGCACGTACAGCCATTGAAGCGATGGCCGCCGCACTGGGACACACTCAATCACTGCACACCAATGCGCTTGATGAGGCGATTGCGCTGCCATCCGATTTCTCCGCCCGAATTGCGAGAAATACACAATTGGTTCTTCAGGAAGAGACCGGAATCACAAAGTCTGTTGATCCGTGGGCCGGTTCCTACTATGTGGAATACCTGACCGATCAGCTTGCCCGGCGAGCCATGGAATTGATTGAAGAAGTTGAAGAGCTCGGCGGAATGGCAAAAGCAATTCAAACAGGCATTCCAAAAATGCGGATTGAAGAGGCCTCCGCTAAAAAACAGGCGCGAATTGACAGCGGGAAGGAAACCATTGTGGGTGTAAACAAATACCGGTTGGAAAAAGAGGAACCAATCGATATTCTTGAAGTGGACAACGAAAAAGTCCGAAAGTCTCAGATTGAACGGCTTAAAAAGTTACGGGCTGAGAGGAATGAAGAGAAGGTTCAGCAATCGCTGGATGCCATCACCGAATGTGCAAAAACAGGCAATGGAAATCTTCTTGAACTGGCCGTAGATGCCGCCCGTAAACGCGCTTCTTTAGGCGAAATATCCATGGCGATGGAAGAAGAGTTCGGCCGATACCAGGCAACCATAAAATCAATCTCCGGGGTGTATTCATCCGAAATGAAACAGAATAAAGTATTTGATGAGGCCAGGAAACTTGCCGATAAGTTTGAAGAGCAGGAAGGACGTCGTCCCCGAATTATGATTGCAAAAATGGGTCAGGACGGACACGACCGCGGCGCAAAAGTGATCTCCACCAGTTTCGCCGATCTTGGTTTTGATGTGGATATCGGTCCGCTTTTCCAGACACCCGAAGAAGCCGCCAAACAAGCCGTGGAGAACGACGTGCATATCCTTGGTGTATCAAGCCTGGCTGCAGGGCACAAAACCCTTGTGCCACAAGTGATGGAAGAGCTGAAAAATTATGGACGTGAAGATATCATGGTCATCGTCGGCGGTGTCATTCCCAACCAGGATTATCAATATTTGTATGACAAAGGCGTGGCTGCCGTATTTGGACCCGGAACTGTGATTCCCGAAGCAGCAAAGAAAATTTTAAAGCTAATGTTGGATAAGAAACCACAGATCTCTACATGAACACCTGATCTCCCCTCGAGGGGAGACAGATTAGCGAGCGTCCAGCGAGTCTATCAGAGGGGTGTTCAACTGAGTCACGACTTCTACACCCCACCCTCCGCAAAGCGGAGTACTCCCCTCGAGGGGAGATTTTTATCACAACAATAAAGAAATCTATGCCAAACAAAGTTCATCCTTATAACCCCAGACTAAAGAAGCTGGCAAGGAAGCTGAGAAAAAATATGACATTGGGTGAAGTCCTTCTTTGGCAGGAAATCAGAGGGAAAAAACTTGGATATCAGTTTCACAGGCAAATTCCAATACACGAGTATATTGTTGATTTCTTTTGCCATGAACTTCAATTAGCCATTGAAATTGATGGAAGTTCACATGATCATTCTAAAACTTCTGAAGAGGATTTAGAAAGACAAAGTGAATTAGAGGATCTCGGAATTCGATTTCTGAGATTTGAAGAAATAGACGTTCGTAAAAACATAGATGAAGTTGTCAAAATCATTGAAGACTGGATTGAGCTGAATACCTGATCTCCCCTTGAGGGGAGACAATGACGGAGCGTTCAGCGGAGTTATTTGAGGGGTGTCCGCGTGATTTTGGATGTGTACCTTACACCCCTCCCCGCCTAAAGGCGGTACTCCCCTCAAGGGGAGATCTATTTGCGCCCTGTAAAACTCCCGCTCAATCTGTATATTCGCTTATTAAACTGACCCTAATATCAAGTATCTATATTCATGGAAATTTTTCTGACTCCCGAAAGCTGGATTGCTCTCCTCACCTTAACTTTTCTTGAAATTGTTCTTGGAGTCGATAACATCATCTTCATCTCCATTGTATCGAACAAGCTGCCTGTTCATCAGCAGCAAAAAGCACGTACCACCGGATTGGTTCTGGCCCTCGTATTTCGTATTGCAATGTTACTCAGTATCAGCTGGGTTATTGGATTTACAGAACCTGTTTTCACTATTTTCGAGATGGGTTTCAGCCTTCGTGATCTCATTCTTTTTATTGGCGGGATATTCCTGATCTTTAAAAGTACAATTGAAATTCATCATAAAATGGAGGGGCAACATGATGAAAAGGGACAGAAAGAACTCGCAACATTTGGCCAGGTTATTTTCCAGATTGTGGCGTTGGATGTGATTTTTTCATTTGACAGTATCCTCACCGCCATTGGTTTAACCGAGGAAGTCCTGCTAATGATCATTGCCATCACCATTGCAATCGGTGTGATGATTGTCTTTGCCGAAAAAATCAGCAGCTTTATCAAAAAACATCCTGCTCTGGAAGTACTCGCTCTCTCCTTCCTGATCTTGATCGGTTTCATGCTGATGATTGAAGCGTTTGAGTTCCACGTACCAAAAGGATACATCTACTTTGCGGTATTTTTCTCGCTTTTAGTTGAACTGGTCAACATGCGAATCCGCAAAAACAAAGATGCCGATGAGCCTGTGAAATTAAGGAAACGTTTTGAGGATGGGCCGGCGGAGTAAGTTTGCTTATCAGACATTGTATTTTTCTTGCAATTAAAAAGATTAAAAATTGGCAGGTATTTTTCTGCTGATCAAGTTTGCTTGCTGATAAGAAAAAATACAATGTCTTTCACGAAACCCATCCCTTGCTCTCAGCATGCTCCAGCGCTTGATGAGAATCCTCCATCAACAGAAAGGGAATATCCAGATCTTTTGTCATCTCTGCGATCTCCCGCCTTCTGGCATCGGAGTGTACATGGCGGATATATATCGCCTTCACCCGGCCGGGATATTTTCTATGGATATTGAGGTAAATCTCCGGGTCTTGTTCGCCACTGTCGCCAATCAGGATGAATGACAACCTATCGTAAACCTCCAGAATCTTTTTAATATTTTTGGTTTTGAAAGAATACGAGCTCTCCCTAATCCACTGGCTTGGACCAAATCCCAAATCACGAAGCATAAAAGGTGCTTTGGGAATACCATTGAGCTGACAAAACGTATCCAGCATTTCATACAGGTTGTACGAACTGCCAGATACAAAAAGAAGCGGATTTTCATTATCAACGGTCAGCGCCCGATAAAGTTCGGGAACCCCCTCAAAAGCCACCCGATTTTCCGAATCGTATCGAATTGTATTCAATACCATTTGAATTTTATTGATAATATCGGTGTGAATAATCGTGTCATCGATATCTGAAATTATGCCGAATGGATTTATTTGTTTTGAGATGAAAATCTCGCCGATAGTTTCCGGTTCAAAATCCAGATTAAACGGCATATGCGTAATCTCTAATTCAACATCATGCCAGCCATCATCAAGATTCATAGCTTGGAGATCTTTAAAATGAAGATCGAAATAGCCTTCATGATCACTGACGGAATCTGCCTCTACTCCATTCAATGTACCCTTCACACCCACGCCCGGAATTTCATCGCTGGCATATCGCTTCCATGTTTTCTTCAGGTTATAATAGAGCGTATTTGGCACAACTTTATCACCGTGAATAATCTCCTCCTTCTCAAGCACGCGCCCTCGAAGAAATGCATCGTCCTGGTTGCCAAACCCGCGATATGGAAACAGGATAACGTCGTTAAATAGATTGAGCCTGCTCTTCACCCTGTATTTTACCTTATCATATCTCCTCTCTGCTTTTATGATTAAATCTTTCAGCATATTCGGGTTTCGAGCGGTTATTCAGATTTGCGATCAAGTCTTTTCAGAAATTCAGGATATCCATATGAATCTTTTTTATCGAAGGATGAAAAATCGAGATCCAGGTGATTAATCAAACTCAACAAATTATCACGCTCACGGCTCGATGAACTAAAAGCCTCAAGTCCAACAGTGTAAAACGGTTTTTCCAATCCCTGAATTTGAATCTCGGTAAATTCAGCTCCACAACCTTCGGCGGGAAAACCCTCCTTACTCATTTCAATTTTATCCTGGCTGATGATTTTGTATGTCTTCTTAAAACGTTTCTTTTTAACGGATATCCAATCCCCGAGCATAGAATCGTCAATCGTGTTGAGAATATTCTTCTCTTCGGATCTGCTCCACTTGATCCAATGCTCCATGATCCCAAAATCAAGCTCTTCGTCTTCCGCACACTTCACTTTCAGCTCATGATTCCCCTCTCTGATTTTAATTCCCGTGTTTATGCTGTGTGAATTCAAATAATAATCGGTCCGATCCGGCTCCCTGTTACCCTCACCTTTCTCCTGCAGATTTACATAAAAATTCCACAGCATCTCTTTGCCTGTCGAGAACCATCGAATTTCGGAGCTTTTAAATATCATAAAATCACTTTATTTAACACTTTGTTAAGAATCGCCACAAAAACATGAAATCACAAAAATGAAAAAATTATCAAGTTTAAATTCCTATGTACCTTTTCGTGTTTTTGTGCTTTAGTGGCAAAATGAATGTATTAAAGATTGTACTTTAAATAAGATGTAATAATGTCTCCTTGGGGAGACAATGACAGAGCGATCAGCGGAGTTATTTGATGGGTGTTCACGTGAATTCGGATACACACGTTTACACCCCTCCCGCCTAAAGGCGGACTCCCCTCAAGGGGAGAATTTTTAAAACCATTTTTTACATTATGTCAAAACCCGACAAAAAATCTAATTCCAAATTTACCGATTCCATCAACCCAAACTTTAGGGCACAAAAAAGTTCCCTGAAGAGTAAGAAGGAGTTTGTGGATGGAATAAAGACCGGCAATCGAACCGTACTTTCCCAGGCTATCACGCTGATTGAAAGCACTCGTGGTGAGTACCGTAAATTGGGCGAGGAGATCCTCGAAGATTGTCTTGAAGATACGGGAAATTCTATCCGGATTGGAATTACCGGTGTGCCGGGAGTGGGGAAAAGTACATTTATCGAAAGTCTTGGAAAGAAGCTGCTTGAGGAGGGCAAAAAGTTGGCAGTCCTCACGGTTGATCCCAGCAGCAGCCGATCCAAGGGTAGTATATTGGGTGATAAAACACGTATGCCGGAATTATCGGCACATAAAAATGCGTATGTCCGCCCCTCACCAACCGGCGGCACGTTAGGTGGTGTAGCACGAAAAACCCGCGAAATAATTTTGCTCTGTGAAGCGGCCGGTTACGATATCATTTTTGTTGAAACTGTGGGGGTGGGCCAATCCGAAACCACGGTACAGTCGATGGTCGATTTTTTTCTGCTGCTGATGCTCGCAGGTGCCGGGGATGAGTTACAGGGCATCAAGCGCGGCATTATGGAGATGGCAGATATGATTGCCATTAACAAAGCGGATGAAAAAAATATTGAGAAAGCAAACCAGGCGAAGCAGGAGTATAAAAATGCACTCTCCCTTTTTCCCGCCCACGAGTCAGGGTGGAAACCGCCTGTCGTTACCTGTTCAGCACTTGAAAGAGTTGGGCTTGAAGAGTTGTGGACTGAAATTCAAAAGTATTTTACCCTCACAAAAGAAAATGGCTATTTCGAATCAAACCGAAAAGAACAATCTGTATTTTGGATGCATGAGGCGATCCAGGGCCAACTGAAAGAGACTTTTTTCCAGGATCCAAAAGTTGAAAAAGAACTCCCCGTTTTAGAGGAAAAAGTTGCGGCCGGTTCCATCAGTTCTTTTAAGGCTGCATCGGAAGCTTTTGAAACTATTTGAGGAATAATGGAGTTTTTTGCAGAACAAAAAATGGACATAGATCGTTAGTGGTACAATCTTTACAAAATTATAGCCAATCAGGTAGCCACAAAAACACGAAATCACAAAATTTTTAGTGTTTTTGTGCTTTTGTGGCCTCTTCTCAGGTGGGCTATTAAATTGATTTATTGATCCTGACACTATATTAATTTACTTGTTACTACATTAGCGATAGCAAATCAAATTTGCACCAAATGCTCTTGAATACTGCATCAGAAAAAACCGTTCACTATTACGACAAGCTTGCCGAAAAGTACGACAGGCAATACAAATCGTATCTGCAACACACGCATGAAAAATTTCTGGATAAAATAGAGCTCTCTTCAAGTGATGAAATTTTAGATAGCAGTGCCGGAACCGGGCTGTTGGCGCAGGAGATACTGGAGAAGTTTGGCCCGTTTGAACGATTGGTGCTAAATGACCCCTCTTCTAATATGCAGGAACGCGCAAAATACCGATTGAGATATCGGGATGAGGTTGAGTTTACCAGCTACTATTCGGAAGAGTTACCTTTTGATAAAGATTCATTTTCTCAAATTATCTGCCTGAACTCCTTTCATTATTATACCAATCAATCCCGTGTACTGGAAAATTTCAGCAAGATTATTAAACCCGGAGGAACTCTTTGGTTGCTGGACTGGAATCGGGTTGGTTCCTTCAAAATTGCTAATAAACTTATCGACTGGCTCACCCCTCAAAATATCAACAGCCGGACCCTTCCTGAACTGAAAGACCTGTTGACGGAAAATGATTTTGATGTGATTGAGGAGGATACCTGGGGCTATCGCTGGTGGAATTTTTTGTTTGTAAGATGTGAATTTGGTTAAGTAGCCTTATCAGACATGGTATTTTTCTTGCCAAATAAATGTATTGTTTTGAACAAGATTTTTTTATCAGCTAAGAAATACATTGCCACTTCTTAAAAATACCATGTCTTATTTCCCTTCCTCAAAGAAAAAAGCCACCCGGCAAATACCGGATGAGTGCGAGAACTCACTGTCAATCTTAGCTAACGCATTCATCCGAAGACCTCCTCACTGCAATTAAATCTCAGTATTCACCCATTATCCACCTCACTGCAATTAAATCTCAGTATTCACCCATTATCCATCTGCCTAAAAAAAACTTAGAGATTCTGAATTCAATTCAGAATGATTTTTTTCAGGGTCTGTAAAAGAGGGTTTTGCTCAATTCTCTCCGCTTGTATCCGGAGATGTGCTTAGCCCAAGCTGTTCTTTCACACGTTTAATTCCCTCGCTCGCTTTCGTTTTCCACCCTTTGGTAATTTTTTCAAATCTTTTTCTACTCTTCCTGGAAATTATCCTGCTGCATTAATACCTCTCCGAACGAAATTTCTTCAGCGGCCAAAACCATAATAGTGGTAGGCAACCCGCTTAAACGTTGCTGTAAACTTTTATAATAGGTAGGAAAATTGTTATCTGGTTCGGCCATTCCAAGAAATATCAAATCAGCATCACTGGATGATTCGTGGAGTATTTCATTAAAAGTACGTCCGTTTGCAGCAATTACCTCAGGTTTAGCTCCGGTACGGATTTTATCCGTAATTTGTATCAGGTTTCTTCTTGCATCTTCTTCTGCTTTTTTATCGTCCACCACCATCTTGAGGCGTACTTCCGCGTCATACCAGTTCCGGCTGCTTTGCAACAAGTAGGCAAGAATAATCATCAGTCCGCCATTCCCTTTTAAGCCGCCCCACCAGATATCAATATATTTGCGATTTCCGTACCCTTTCTCTTCATTATCATGAACCACCATCACATTCCGTTGCTGGTTGTGAATATGGGCGATCATATCGCAATATTTTTCCCGGTGTTCTTCATTTTCACTGTCACCTAAAATCACCGTGTTTGGAACCAAGGCACCTAATCCATACGACTCTATCAGTCGTTTGCCGCCCTCAAAAGCATCGGGAGCCGTTGTTACTCTGACTAAACTCTGGACACTTCGCTTATTTAAAAATTCTCGGATATTAGACTCCATATTTTTTCTTCGTTCGGAACTAATATTCTTGGTCGTTAAAATAGTGGCAGTGGTTAAGATTCCCCGATTGTGGGTTAGCAAAGAGGCAAGCTCAATTAAATGCCAGCGTTTCGTTGGAGCTCCGGAAAGTACGAGGGGATGCGGCCGCCAGGTTTTTGATTCCTCACTTTCACTGATACGCATTAGTCCTGCACGAGTAATCGCCATCCAGATGCCATTTTTAACATCTCCCCAGGCCGCTTTCATTTCCCGCTGCTGCAGCCACGTATAAATTATAATTACGAACAAAAATGCGATACCGGTTGCCACTGCATTGATTAAAAACATAACAGCGATACATCCTACAGCACCCAAAAGGGAGAAAAACCAGTGGACCTCGAATTTGGGACGAAATGAAGGGCTTTTTAGTAACCGTTCGATACCGGCCGCAATATTTAATACGCCATAGGTGGTTAGAAAAAACATGGTAAGTACAGGGGCAATCAGGTTCAAATCCCCAAACCATACTGCAACGAGTGCAACAGCTAATGTAAGAAGAGTACCGATACGGGGGGAGTCGTCTTCCCCGTCGCCGCGCCCCAGCCACCTGAGCCAGCGGGGTAACACACCGTCTCTTGCAAGGGCCTGCAGCACCCGCGGAGCTCCCAGAATGCTTCCCACCGCACTGGACAAGGTGGCTCCCCAAACACCAATCAGAATGGCATCTCCCCAATACGACATCCTGCGCATAATCAGCGGATCTTCAATCAGGGTGAGTGCATCGGCCCTGTTTGCCAAAATAATGGGTAAAGCCATATAAACCAGATATCCCACCCCAATGGCATAAAATGTACCCCGGGGTATTGATTTGGCCGGATTTTCCAGGTCACCCGACATATTAACCCCGGCCATAATACCTGTAACAGCGGGGAAAAACACAGCAAACACAACCCAGAATCCTTCCGAATTCTGATTAGAGGCCCCCCACATCTCTATGTTCGATTGTTCAATCGGGCTCCCGAAAGCGAGGGATAACAGCGATAATACAATCCCAAACATGATAAAGTACTGGGCACGGATGGCCACTTTTGCAGAGATTAGCGCCAATGCGGCTACTCCAACCGTAGTAATTATACCTACTACTTGCATATCAAGTGATGGAAATACACCGACTACACTTTCGGCAAAACCAACAGTGTAGAGAGCCACGGAAAAAGCCAGGGCAATATAAAGCGGAATTCCGATAGCCCCACCCGATTCAATACCCAGGGAGCGGCTGATCATATAATAAGCCCCGCCAATACGAACACGCTGATCCGTTGCAATAGCAGCTATGGAAAGGGCTGTGAGAAAGGTAATGGATGTTGCTATCGTAACAATCAGAAGGGTTCCTATCAGCCCGACATTACCAACGACCCAACCAAAGCGAAGGTACATGATAACCCCAAGTATGGTAAGAATAGAGGGAGTAAATACACCTCCAAAGGTACCCAAACCGCCTTTGTGTGGCGATATTACATGCTCCTGATCAGGAGCATTTCTTCGAAAAGGATTCTTCATTTAAAATAGTATGTTAAAAAATTTAGTGCGAACCGGTAAAATTGCAGTACAAATACGGGACGCTTAGTCTGTTAAAAAAAATGCCTGAATAAAAGCATCAAAAAATTAGAGATGTTTTGTAAAGTTAACTGAATGGAATCTTTAAACCCATTTCCATTTTAGCGAATACAACAGTTCAAAAATAGGGGGTTAAAATACACTTAAAAAAACTTTCGAGAAAATTTCTAATAAACGTTATTCAACGGATCAGCATTGTATTTGTTTAGCGATCTGTAGATAAAAATCGAATCAACTGGCAAAACCGGTGTGTCCCCCTCACCCCTTCGCCCCTCTCCCGCGTATCTGTTTAGCGGCTGAATGCAGAATTTTTTTGATCTCAGATTGGAGATATGCGATATTCGATTGCAGATCTAGAAGAAGAGGTTCAGATCGTATATCTGAGATCGAATATCTCCAATCGCATATCGGTATTCCATACTCTACAAGGTTCTCTATTCAACGGTTAGATTGACAGTCATTCGCTAAACACATACTCTCCCGCGGGAGAGGGCGAAACGATGAATGGTCTTGAACCGAGCGTCTTTCGCGCTAAATAAGTACTCCGCATTAGCTGATCAGGGAGAAACGTTTTGGACAGGTGTGATTCTCTCTGTAAAATCTCATCCCAAACTTCGAACTTTAGAACAACTCACAACCATCCTTCAGTTATTCATTCTGAAAGCTGTAGCTTGATAGCTATTTTATTCCCGTTCGGATATCTTTAACAAATTTTCAGACCGAACTCATAATTATCAACACTCATGACTCAAACCGAAAACTACATTCAGAGCCGATTTGGGGATCCTAAAAACCGCCGGCGTATTATTACCGGTTTTTTTATCGCTTTGATTATTGCCGGGTTTTATCTCGGATTTACAGATGCTTTCCCCGAACAGGATGGGCATTACGGTTTTTGGTCTGTCATGCCCCCGCTTGTTGCCATTGTTTTGGCATTCTGGACCCGGGAGGTTGTGAGTGCACTTTTTATTGGCGTTTGCCTGGGCGGGGTGATTGCCGGAGAGGTCAATATTGTTCAGAGTTTTTTAATTCCCTCCATCGGTACCGAAAGTTTTGCGCTTATTTTGCTGGTTTACCTGTGGGCACTGGGCGGTTTGATTGGAATCTGGACCCGCACCGGCGGAGCAGAAGAGTTTGCCACATGGGCCAGTAACAAGATGGTACGCGGCCCTAAAACCGCAAAGTTTTTCACCTGGATTATGGGCCTCATTTTTCACCAGGGCGGAACCATCAGCACGGTATTAACAGGGGCAACAGTTCGCCCGGTAGCCGACAAGCACAAGGTTTCCCACGAGGAGCTGGCCTACATGGTCGATTCTACAGCCTCTCCAGCCGCCACCTTGATACCCTTTAACGTGTGGCCATTTTATGTGAGCGGATTAGTTGTGGGAACCCTTCCGATGTTTTCGGAACCGATGGATGGTGTGATCTTCTTTTTTGATGCGATCAAATACAACTTTTACGCCATTTTTGCCATCCTGATTACTCTTCTTTTTGCGTGGGAGAAACTGCCGTGGGTTCCCGGTAAAAAGATGCGCACTGCCATTAAACGGGCAAGGGAAGGCGGTCCGCTGGATCGCTCCGATGCTACCCCAATGGCCGCCGATGAACTCACTCAAAAAAGAGTCCCCGAAGATTACAATCCCGGCCTGATTGATTTCTTTGGTCCGATTGGGGCTTTGCTTGGAGTTGCGATCATTCCCTTTGTGGTCTCTTATTTCTTTATGGGGCAGCGAGAAGATCCCACACTTCTCATCGCCGAAGCATTTGTGATGGCCGTTCTTGTAGGTTTAGGCATTGCCATGGCGAAAGGGATGAAACTCCAGGAGGTAATTGATGGATTTATTGACGGGTGTAAAGGGGTTACAATCGGAGCTATTATTTTGGCTCTGGCAGTATCTCTTAAAGAAGTGGCAGATGCTGTGGGGACAGCCCCCTATGTGGTTTCTATCCTGGGTGATCTCGTACTTCCCGCTTTTCTCCCCGGTGTTTTGATGGTTCTCTGTATGATTATTGCTTTCTCAACCGGAACCTCATGGGGCACATACGCAGTGGTGTTCCCGGTTGCCGTTCCGCTGGCCTGGGCGGTTGTACCCGATCCGTTTTTTCTGACACTCTGTTTTTCCGCCGTAATCGGAGGCGCCGTATTTGGCGATCAATGCTCGCCCATTTCCGATACAACCATTTTGAGCTCGCTGGCTACCGGCTGCGATCTGATGGACCACGTAACCACGCAGTTTCCTTTGGCAATTTTGGCAGGACTTTTGGCAATTATTAGCTATGCATTGATGGTTGTTTTCTTTGTTTGATGAAAACTCCCCTCTTGGGAGGGGACAGATAGCAAAGCGTTCAGCGTGCTATCAGGGGTGGGTTCATGTGAAACCATCATTTGCTCTTTTTTCAGCTTAATTCTGACACACCCCTAAATCCCCTCTCCCCGAATGGTCCTATCGTGTGGACACAAGTTTATCTTTAAGACATTTACCGGAATCAATGATCAATAGTTATCAGAGATCCCTCCAGCTGCAGACCCTGATCAGTAAAATCCCGTCCATGCGTTCGCTCGCGCTCTCTAGTCGGGATGACGACGACAAGGGGTGATGGAAGCGGCGGGCATACAGGGTCGTGTTTGGCAAACACGGTCATGTACTGCCCGCCGCTGATACCCACCACATCCTGTGTCATCCCGACTAAAGAGCGTAGCGAACGCATGGAGGGATCTCATGATAAGCTTATTATGCCTGCACGGCTTCACAAGGATCTTGGTATATAATTGAATAATGTAGAAGATGTGTCCACACGATAGGAAGTTTCGGGACAGGCAAGAGAGAACTTCCAAACAATTAATCGGCTCAGGCGAGCCGATCTATGTAACACGGCTCGCCTGAGCCGTGAAAAACTTTCCACAAGCATTCTTCAAGTCAAACAACCTGGCAGAGTATCCGCTTTTTGGATTCCTGCCAGAGTTGTACTTTTGTTTCGCAATGAATCTTTTTGGAGATGCGAACTCTCAGGAACTTCGCTCCGCTTCGTACTCTGTCAGGTTCTTGAGATCTAATCAAGGATTCGTCAACGCATACACCAGCAAATTCACACCAAACTGCAGCGCCGCATCGGTCACATCCTGGGGGTTATCAAATTCATCAAATGCCCAGCCATCAGAGGGATTGGATTCGTAGGTGTAGAGCAAAACCATGCGGCCATTTTTGTAAACGGCAAATGCCTGTGGAGGCTCGCCATCATGCTCATGCACTTTTGGCGGACGGCCATCGGGAAAATTATAGACATTGCTGTAGATGGGGTGATTGGCCGGAAGCTCAAAAAACCGTTCTTCCGGAAAAATATTTTGCAGAATTTCTCGAACATATTGATCCATCCCATAATCATCATCCACATACAGAAAACCACCGTTCTCGAGATAGGTTCGAAGATTTTCCATCTCGGCATCATTCACGGTGATATTGCCATGCCCCGTCATAAACAAAAATGGATAGTTGAAGATATCCCGGCTTCCAAGCTGTACATCATCATACTCCGCGTTGATACTGATCGGTACACGGTTTTTGGTGAACTCAATCAGATTCGTTAGAGATGAGGGCACATTATACCAATCCCCGCCTCCGCGATATTGCACTCTGGCAATCTTGAATCCATCATCATTTTGTGCAAACAGATAGGTGGAAGGAAACATCAAAAAAATAAGCAGTACTGAGTAAAAAAGTTTTTTATACATGCAAAAGATCTTTCAAGTATCATTAATTCTTTTCAAATAACGGAAGTAATCGTCTCTTCATATTTTACTCACGAAATCTACTAACTATTTCAGTATAATTGAATTTGATAAGACTTCCGAAGTCTTACAGAACAACATCAATACTTTCGTTATTGAAACAAGGATCTAACTTTAGCAACGTTTCGGCAGACTTCGGAAGTCTATGATGATCTGTGAATCCGATGTTGACAGAACGTTAGCCAAGGTATACCTGAAATTTTACCCATCATACCATCCTAACTTTTATGAATAAATTGATTCTGACTCTCGTTTTTCTGGGTTTAATCCCCACAGCTATTTT
The DNA here is from genome assembly GCA_034521495.1 of Balneolaceae bacterium. Lineage (NCBI taxonomy): Bacteria > Pseudomonadati > Balneolota > Balneolia > Balneolales > Balneolaceae > Balneolaceae bacterium. Next base: position 29,927 of record JAXHMK010000015.1, on the reverse strand, counting down.
AGCACAATCTGCAGATGATGAAAAAATATATGAACCCAATTGGGAATCGCTGTCCGAACATACAGAAGCCCCTGATTGGTTTCGGAATGCTAAATTTGGAATCTACTTCCACTGGGGAGTGTACTCGGTGCCGGCTTTTAACAATGAGTGGTATCCCCGCCACATGTATGCACCAGATTTAGAAGAGCAGGGAGAGGAAACATGGGGACAAGAAGTATTCGAATTTCATACTGAAAATTATGGTTCCCCTTCTGAATTCGGCTATCCTGATTTTGTACCGATGTTCACAGCCGAAAATTTTGATCCACAGGAGTGGGCCTCGCTTTTTAAAAAAGCCGGAGCACAATTTGCAGGCCCGGTAGCCGAACACCACGATGGCTTTTCGATGTGGGACAGCGAAATCACTCCCTGGAATGCCGCCGATATGGGTCCCAGACGAGACATCACAGGAGAATTAGCTGAAGCTATACGAGGGCACGGCATGAAATTGATCACCAGCTTTCACCATGCACGAAATAACCTTTGGAAACCGGAAGGAGAAGATGAGTGGACCGGGCATTATTCTTATGTGATGGAGCATTATCCATCCCTGCTGGATGATCCGAAAAGAGCCATCCTATATGGATATTTACCCCGGGAGGAGTTCCTTAAAATGTGGAATAATAAGTTGAAAGAGGTAATCGATAAATATCAGCCCGATATTATGTGGTTTGATTCCTGGCTGGATGAAATCCCGGATAGCGTTCAGACAGATTACCTGGCATACTATTTCAATAAGGCTCAAGAGTGGGATAAGGATGTGGTTGTGACCCGAAAACAGGAGGACCTTCCCCTGAGTGTAAGTGTGTTGGATTATGAAAAAGGCCGTGCCAGCGAGATCAATGAGCATCCCTTTTTAACGGATGACACCATCAGCATGGGAAGCTGGTGCTACACGGAAGGGCTCGGGATTAAAAGTACATCCATTGTGCTGCATTCGTTGATTGATATTGTTAGTAAAAATGGTCAGTTGTTGTTAAACATCTCTCCAATGGCTGATGGAACCATTCCCGAAAATCAGAAAGAAGTGCTTCTTGAAATCGGAGATTGGCTCGAAATAAATGGCGAGGCGATCTATGGCAGCCGTCCCTGGATAGTGTACGGAGAAGGACCCACTCAACTACAGGAAGGGCAATTTGGAGGAGTGACGGATGCCGAAGGATTTACAGCAGAAGACGTTCGATACACCCGACGGGGTGATATTCTTTATGCGATGATCCTCGGATGGCCGGGAGCAAATACAGAGTTTCAATTTGATGAACTCAACGCCGGTAACTTAGATGGAAAAGCCATTTCAGAAATATCCGTCTTAGGAAGTTCTGAAGAGATTGCCTGGAATCAGAACGATAACTCATTAACAGTTACAATGCCCAATAAAACTCCGGATGAGAAAGCGATTGTTTTTAAAGTTCGAACGGAGTAGAAAAACTTACAAAAAGTGGCTTCCCGCTCCTCCTCGATCAGACTTACTAAACCGTAACGTAAACTTGTTCTCTGCATCTCCTTCGGTATAATCAAACTCCGCTTCTAATTGCCGGGACAATACCTGGATCAACTGAAAACCAACTCCGTCACCTTCCTCGTCAGTTAGATATTTTTTGATAGAGGTTCCGTTATCCTGAATGTTAACCTGAACATCCTCTTTCTCCTTCTCAAATAGCGAGATAATTATTGCCGGATCTTCCACCTCCTGGAAACCAAACTTCGCAAGAAAGTAAATAACCTCACTTACAATCAGCGAGCAGGGAATAGACTGATTAATATTTATAACGACAGGTTCACATTCGTAAGAAACTGAGATATCCCCCAAAGCTGATAAAGTTTGAATGGTTTCTTGTACAACTTTCTTCAGATTTTTTTTGTAGTTCAACCGCGATAAACTCTCCGATTCGTAAAGCTGCTCATGTACGGCCGCCATACTGGAGATGCGCGTAACACTTTTCAACAACTTTCTTTGAACAGCTTCATCCGGTTCATTCAGAGCTTCAAGCTGAATCAAACCGGATATTATAGCCATATTATTTTTTACCCTGTGGTGAATTTCACTCAGCAACGTTTTTCGTTCATCATGAAGGCGCGTATTCGTAATAGCAATAGCGGCCTGGTGTGCCAGTGCCTGGAAAAGATACACCTCGCTATCCCGGTAACCGGCTCCATTCTTTTTGTTTATGGCCTGCAAGACTCCAATGACCTCTTCGGATTGATTTTTCATTGGAACGCATAAAATATTTCGGGTTGTAAAAGCGCCGGGATCAAAGTCACCGTAAAATCGTTCGTCCGATGATACGTCATTTACAATTTGAGCTTTTGCATTCGTAGCTACCCAACCGGCAATTCCCTGGTCTTTTGGGAAACGCTGTCCGTGAACTTTCTCACGAACCGGCCCCGTCGGTACGGTAAGAATCAGTTCATCCGTCTCTTTATCTAACAAAAAGACAGAGCTGGCTTCGCTGTTAGTAATTGTTTTGGCCGCTTCAATGATATTTTGAAGAACATCATTAATCTCCAGGTTAGAATTAATCTGGCCAATAAGCTCCAGTAGATGATTCAGATTCTCGTTGTTCTGAAAATCACTCGATTGGTTTTCGTCCATAGTTCAGGATAATTGCGGGGCTTTTTGAAGCCATATTTAGTAAACGTTTACGATAACGAGTGTGTAAATGTATCAATGAATTGGTTGATCTGAAAATTAACGACTCTAACGACTCTCTTTAACTTGTTTTTTCATTTTTTTAGCAGCCATGGCATAGCCGCCATCCATACCATCCACAAAGTGGATATGCTCCCTGTGATAGTTCGTTACATAGCAGGTAATAATAAGGCTGTTGGAGCTGTGCACACCATAAAACAGTTTTCCCTTATTATGCATCTCCTCTAAAAAATCTTCCACTTTCATCCTCTCTTCTGATGTTCCCGAAGCTACAAATCTCAGAGCTTCACTAAATTTTCGAAAATCCACATGCTTAATCAGGTCCGATTTATAGCGGCCCCAATCGGTATTTTTCGTCTCCGTATTACTCTTCATCAGGTAGATGCCGGAGGTTAGCTGAAACAGAAGTTTCCAGGCGTATTTCAGCTTCTTTTTCAGGGTGGGTTTCCACGTTCTTATTTTCCACTCAACCGCCAGTTTCTTCCAGCTTTTTTTGAAAATAAGTTTCGCCTCCGAAATTGGGTTTCGATCATTTAGCGATCCGTAAATATCATCAATTTTTTTCAGACACTCTTCATAGATCTCCGAATTTTCAGTGTCGTTTTTTCCCGTTGCTTTGATGATGTATGAGGTAATCTCCTCCTGGTCCGGCGGTATCTCCTGCCATCTGCACTCCAGTCCCTCCAAATTTGCTACATACCCATCTTGTGGTTCATCCTCATCTTTTTCCTTGTCTTTGATGAGTGATTCAGCGTACTCCAGTCCATCACCCCAAAAAACCGCCTGACTGGTGGTTTCCGATAGCCTCATTTTAGCCACTTTCACATCGAGCCCCTCTTTTCGCACATCGGCAACAGGAACTGAACCTGTGCGCATATCCAACCCAAAACTATCTTGAATGGCCTGCCTGCAAAATGCCAGAGTTTGTTTGATCTCAGAGTGTTTTTGATCGGGTACAAGTACAATTGACCCGTCTCCGCCAAACGTAAAAGGCAGCGAACCAAAATCTTTAAAGAGGTTTGAGATTCCTGCAATGATGGACGCCCCCGCCATATTCACCTCTTTGTACTTCCCGTTTTCGATCGCTTCTGTAGAGTTTCGAATATCCCCGGCTATGATCCACCAATCATCCGGGACGGGATGATAAAGTGCCCCGTCTGATACCTTTCTGAAATCAGAAAATTCAGGAAGATTATCGTAAAAATTCGAGTTGTCAGTCATAATTCTTCCAAAATGATACCACACTTTTTGTGTGAATCAAATAGAGCAAAAATAGTTTTCGGCGATCGAATCCGTTTGGAACTATTCATGAATGTCATTTCCATCTCATTTGTTATTCACATTAGAACAGGAAGTTGAATCTAACCCTTTAGATTATGACTACTACTGTTAAAACACTCCAAAGAATTGACGCTAAGACACTCAATCAGAGACTGAAAGGAACTCAGCCACCCATTCTTATCAACGCTTTGGGTAAAGATGCATTCATCGCCAGGCATATTCCGGGTTCCATCAACATTCCAACCGAAAATGCAGAGATGGCTCAAAATGTCATCCCCTATAAAGACGCTGAAATTGTTGTCTATTGTGCAAATGCTGACTGTACAGCATCACCCGAACTTGCAGAAAAACTTGAAGATATGGGCTATACCAACGTAAAGGACTTCCCGGAAGGCCTTGCCGGATGGAGATCAGCCGGATTCAACCTGGTTGGGGAAGAAGCCTGACGAAGACATATTTGATTGATTGAGAAGCCGTCTCTATTTGAGGCGGCTTTTTTTATTACATTTCCTATTGGTGATTTTGAGATTATATTACAGGTAACTATTGATCCCAAAACTCAATTCAGAAATATGGCAACACGAAGGCAATTTCTCTCAAACTCGGGAAAATTAATTATGGGACTTAGCGCATCCTCTATTCTTCCCTCCTCATCATTTTCAATTTTATCGGGCTCACCCAACGAAAAGCTGGTCATTGGACTCATTGGTTGTAAAGGGATGGGCTGGAACAATCTCCAAAATCTGTTGAGAGTAGAAAATATAGAATGCAAAGCGTTATGTGATGTAGACCAAAATGTACTGGATCAGCGTGCTGCTGATTTTGAAGAAATGACCGGTCAGAAAGCCATTCTATATAATGATTACAGGCGCATGCTCGAAGATCCCGACATCGACGCAGTGATCATAGCCACACCCGACCACTGGCACTGCCTGCAAACCGTGCATGCCTGCCAGGCCGGAAAGGATGTGTATGTTGAAAAACCTCTCGGGAAAAATACCGATGAGTGTGATGTAATGGTGAAGGCAGCCCGACAAACCAATCGCGTGGTACAGGTGGGACAGTGGCAAAGAAGTGGCAAACACTGGAATGATGCCATCCAATACCTGCAAAGTGGGGCTTTGGGGAACATCCGGGTAACCAAATCGTGGGCTTACCAAGGTTGGATGGAGTCTATTCCTGTAAAACCGGATCAACCCGTACCTGAAGGGGTAGATTACGATTCCTGGCTGGGCCCGGCACCGGACCGACCTTTTAACCCAAACCGTTTTCATTTTAATTTCCGATGGTATTGGGATTACGCCGGAGGCTTGATGACAGACTGGGGCGTTCACCTGATAGACATCATTCTCTACGGCATGAATGTAGATGCACCAAATACTGTCATGTCAACCGGCGGGAAATTCGGATATCCCGATGATGCGATGGAAACACCCGATACACAGCAAGCGATCTATGAATTTGATGACTTTTCGATGATTTGGGAACATGCAGCTGGAATTGATGGCGGTCCTTATGGACGTAATCATGGTGTAGCTTTTATTGGGAATAACGGAACTCTCGTTATAGACCGTGGTGGCTGGGAAGTAATTTCAGAGACGGAAACCGATTCAGATGGGAATCCTCAAAATATTATCTCCGGAGTAGAAACCACACAAAGCAACGGAGAAGACCTGTTTAATCACATGAAAAACTTTGTTGAATGCATCAAAACTCGTGAACGGCCCAATGCAGATATTGCACTCGCCAGTAATACAGCAGTTGTGGCTAACCTTGGTAATATTGCTTATCGAACCGGAGAACGACTCGAATGGGATCATCAAGCCAGAAAAATTACCAATGTAAATCAACCGAATGAGCTCTTGACATCTGATTACAGAAATCCCTGGAAATTTCCAGTGCTCTAATTCATGATTCGCAATCTCCTTTTCATTGCAGCTGGCGGTGCCATCGGGTCTGTTCTTCGATACCTGACATCTGTGTGGACCCTCAAACTACTCGGACCGAACTGGCTCGTTTCAGGAACCACTGCTGTAAATATTACTGGCTGCCTTTTGATAGGAATTGTTGCAACCGTTCTGCAGGAAAAAGGGATGATGGACAACACCCTCAAGCTCTTTCTGATTGTGGGCTTTCTGGGTGGATTCACAACATTTTCCTCCTTCGGCCTTGAAGGATTTGAAGTTGCAACTCTTTCACTTCAAAAAGGAATCATCTATATGGGCTTCCAGGTGGTCGCCGGTTTTGCTGCAGTGTGGGCCGGAATTGAGATTGGAAAATGGTTCGTTTAATCAAAAGGCACTCATCCTCTATTTATCGCAGCCTTTGGTGCTATGTCGAGTATTAAAATTCGGTTTACTGTATGGAATTATAATTTTCCCCTCATTATGAAAGAGGTATTTTGCTCTGAATAAATTATGGTAATGGTAAGAAATTTGAACCACCCCTAAATCCCTGATATCACCCATATATTCTATTTTTGATGTAAACTGTTGCCAGCCAATAGATAAAGTCTTTAGGTTTTTATTTGGTCTTGATCCATCTGTACAAACAGAGAACTGTAGATTTGCAGCTATAACGAAAAGCTCTGAAAGAGCGCAAGAACATAGCCCCGGGCAGAGTGAGTGTACGAACGACGCCCGGGGATAAAGAAGCATGAGAAGAGACCCCGAGACGGTGGACCACGGACGGGCAACACTTATTATCGAGGGGTTCCGGAAATACCGTGGCAAAGGCTATCCCCTCCGAATCCCGAATACGCCGGTCAATCCAACCCTCGAACTCATACGAAGCTTTTCAACATCCGGCGGCTCGGGTTTGGGTTGTTTGCTGCCTCCTACCCCCAGGCGGCGTTCGGATTATCTCCTCACTCTGCCTGGGGCTGTGCTCTTTAGACTCTTTCAGAGTCGGATATCTGGCCTTCATAACTTCACAGGATTTTTAACATCTTATGACCAAAAAATTTGATGAACTCAATGTCGGGGCCACCCATACCCGTAATTTTTAAAGATTTAAGATTACATGGGTAATATCACCTCTAAATCCCCTCCTTAGAAAGTAGTGTACTTTTTAACCAACATTTGATTATTGACTCGACACTATTCTTCATTTCTTAACAATTGATTCTTAGTCGGCTTCAGGCAAACTCGCAAAATCACATCACTCTTCGAAGATTTTGACGATTCTAATGCTGTGATTGAGAAACAATCTGGATTAATAGCGGTTTAGAACCAACGAATGAGATATTAACGAACTGAAAAAATATGTATAGAACATCAAAATTATCTTTTATCATCTCAGCAATATTAGTTTTTTCACTTCTTATGTCCGGGTGCTCTGAATGGAGCAAAACGGCTAAGGGCGGCGTTATTGGCGGCGGTGCCGGTGCAGCAGCAGGTGCGGTTATTGGTAAAACTCTTGGAAACACAGCGGCTGGTGCTATTGCCGGCGCAGCGGTTGGTGGTACGGTCGGTGCTATTATCGGACGCCAAATGGATAAGAAGGCTGCAGAACTCGAAGAAAACCTTGAAGGTGCCGAAATCCAACGGGTTGAAGAGGGAATTGCTGTCAGTTTTGACACCGGCCTGTTGTATGATTTTGACTCAGCCGAACTGAGGCCAGAAGCAAAGGAAAATTTAAGGCAGTTGGCGGAAATCATGGGTGAGGATGACAATACTGAACTCCTGATTGTTGGCCACACTGATTCTGTTGGAGAGGAAAGTTACAACCAGAATTTAAGTGAACGACGCGCAGACTCAGCCGCCGACTATATTATTTCGCAGGGAATCGGAGCTGTTCGTGTAGATACAGAAGGCCGTGGAGAAAGCGAACCGATCGCTGATAATGATACCGAAGCGGGTCGGCAGGAAAACCGACGGGTTGAGGTGGCCATCTACGCCAGCGATGAATATATCTCTGAACTGCAGGAAGCTCAAGAAGACTCGTAGAGTTGAAAGAGTTGGTGCAGCGAATGCCGGTGAAAATTTGAGGTTCATCTTTCCAGTTTACTAAAAGAGGGATTTTAGTATTTTAGGTTGATTGAAATTACAAATCGACGATCCCTTTAATTATATACTCGCTATGAAAGAGAATATCTCAAACCGTTTGCCGGCATTTTTATTTTTTCTATTCATACTAACCTGCACGCAAGTATCGGCCCAAACCTGTCCGGCTGATTCACCCGCTTTAACTCCTGCAACTCTGCAGGAAGATTGGGCTGTGGAATGGTGGATGCCCCGCCATGAAGCCAAATTGGAAGAAGAAGGACGAGAAGATGCAAGGTTGCTCTTTATTGGAAACTCCATCACTCACGGATGGGAAAACACAGGCAAAGAAGTTTGGGATGAATATTACGCCGACTTTGGTGGATACAATATCGGCTTCAGCGGAGACCGGACAGAAAACGTGTTGTGGAGATTCCAGCATGGGGAAATAGATGGAATTGATCCAGAGCTGGCAATTCTAATGATCGGCACAAATAATACCGGCCACCGGCAAGACCCGCCCGAGTGCACAGCCAGAGGAATTGAGATGATTTTGGATGAGTTAAAGAACCGCTTGCCCGACACAAAAGTACTGCTGTTAGCTATCTTCCCGAGAGAAGCTTCTCCCGATGGTGAATTGCGTCAACTGAACAATCAAATTAATAATAGAATCGAGCAATTTGCAGATGGCGAACGCGTTCACTTTCTAAATATCAACGATACATTCCTGGATGAAGATGGGGTTTTGTCTGAAGAGATCATGCCCGATCTGCTTCATCCGAATGAATATGGGTATCAGCTCTGGGCAGAAGCGATGCAGCCTAAAATCGAGAATTTATTAAATTATTAGCCTGATTTTAAATAGGAGAAGTTACCCCAATATTTTCAAACTATAATATTTAAGATCCATATAAACAGTATTTTATAATATCCTTTAAGTGGAAATAATGATTTTGGAAGAATAGTTGGCCTTGAATCGTTGGCGGAAAAAAGGACACCGATTGAACCGTGAGAAGAATCCTTTCATACCGGCGAGAAACGGAATTAAAGGGCTATAAGCGATGTGGACCATTGAAAGGATTCCACGGTGAACTCGTGTCCGCCGCCAAGGATTCACAGCCTTGACCTTTTGGTTCCTTTTGGGTCAAGCCAAAAGAACATAGAACTTGTAATACTTTTACATCAAAAAATGGGGTAAGTCCTCGATTTTAAATAGATATTACTTTTTCTGAATTTTTTGTATTTTGAAAGTTGTGAAAAGAAAATCTTATCCATATAAAATCCTTACAAAATCAGCAGCTCTTCTGCTGGTAATCGGATTATTATTACCGTCTGCACTGCAAGCCAAACAGCTTGTGGATTTTTGTATGATGGAGATGAATCATCACGAAATGATGGGTGATTCTCACGACTGTTGCATTTCAGATCGGGCTGATCATGAAGCAACTCACAAAAATCATCACGACTGCGAAGGAGTTCAAATATGTGCCTGTTCGGTAGATACTTCTGTAACCAACAATCAGTTCAGAGTACCAACTGCCGAATCATCCGCTGTGATACTATCTCGTATTGGATTTCAATACATGGTTACCTCCCCGGATGAGTTCCTCTATGAAGATTATTTTGCTGTTGCCCTCGAACATTTCCCGCCTCTCTATCTCCAATACGATACTTTTTTGAAATAGCATTTCTCTTTTAGGGAAGGATAAACTCCCCTCTCGAGAGGGGACAGATAACGAAGCGTTTAGCGGAGTTATCAGGGGTGTGTTCCTCGCTGTGCAATTGAGTATTTGAACCTATGATTATCATCTGCTGATACGAGTCATCCCCCAAGTGCCTAAAGGCACTTTGCCCCCTTCAAAGGGGGAATTTCCTCCCTACCCAACTCTCTCTAACAAACTTAAAAACCGATTCTATATCGGTATCTCACGACTCATGACTAATATCTCATGACTAACAAAATCATTCGCTTTTTTCTTGAAAATAAACTGGTAGCAGTACTGCTTCTACTGGTTTTGACTGGTTGGGGACTTGCAACGGCTCCGTTTGACTGGGATCTGGATTCTATTCCTCGTGATCCCGTACCGGTGGATGCTATTCCCGATCTGGGTGAAAATCAACAGATTGTGTATACCGAATGGCCCGGGCAGTCGCCGCAGGATGTGGAAGATCAGATCACCTATCCGCTTACAACCCAACTATTGACCGTTCCCGGCGTTCGGACGGTTCGCAGTACATCCATGACCGGCCTCTCCAGCATTTATGTGATTTTTGAAGAGGATATAGAGTTCTACTGGAGCCGCTCGCGTATCCTCGAAAAACTGAACGCTCTTCCCGCCGGCACACTTCCCGGAAACGTTCAACCTGCACTGGGTCCTGATGCCACTGCTCTCGGGCAAGTATTTTGGTACACACTGGAAGGCCGCGATGAAAACGGGAATCCAACCGGCGGATGGGATCCGCAGGAGTTGCGATCGATCCAGGATTTTTATGTGGGCTATGGACTTTCAAGTGCCCAGGGAGTAGCTGAGGTCTCATCTATTGGCGGATATGTTCGCGAGTACCAGGTAGATGTAGATCCCAATAAAATGATGGTTTATGATGTTACTCTTTCCGATGTTTTTGAAGCTGTTCGACAGAGTAACGTGGAAACCGGTGCACGTACCCTCGAATTGAATAATGCCGAATACCTGGTTCGCGGTCTGGGTTACATCGAAAACATCGAAGATCTCGAATCGGCCGTTGTGAAAGTGGTGGATAACACTCCCATTCGAATCCAGGATGTTGCATTTCGTGACGATGGGACCTGCACAGCGACGGGGTGCCCTGGATAAAGCAGGGGCTGAGGCAGTAGGCGGGGTCGTGGTGGCCCGTCAGGGTGCCAATCCACAGCAGGTGATTGATAATGTGAAAGGTAAAATCACGGAGATTTCATCCGGCCTGCCATCAAAAACTCTTTCTGATGGCTCGGTTTCAAAAGTAACAATTGTTCCGTTTTACGACCGCTCAGAACTGATCGGCGAAACACTCGGAACTCTTGAAGAAGCACTCTCTCTGGAAATCCTGATTACGATTATTGTGATCGTCATTATGGTTCTGAATCTTCGAACCTCCATCCTGATTTCGAGTATGCTTCCACTCGCCGTTCTGATGTGCTTCATCGGGATGAAATATTTTGGAGTGGATGCCAATATTGTTGCTCTATCGGGAATTGCGATTGCCATCGGAACCATTGTCGATATGGGAGTGATTCTCTCAGAAAATATGCTGCGCCATATGGAGGATATGGATGACGATGAATCCCTCCTGGAAGTGATTTACCGGGCAACTGTTGAGGTTGCATCCGCTGTAATTACAGCTGTCACCACGACCATCGTCAGTTTCCTGCCGGTCTTTACGATGATCGCCGCCGAAGGCAAACTCTTCAAACCACTGGCATACACCAAAACATTTGCGCTGATCGCATCCATCATCATTGCCATTACACTCATCCCGCCATTTGCCCATTGGTTCTTTGGATTCAAAATCAACAGCCGAAAAATTAGAATCGGCTGGAATGGCCTGCTTATTGCCGGTGGACTTTTTGTACTGCTCACCATTTCAGGCTGGGCCGGATTCCTGATTTTAGGCTTTGGCCTGATTAACGGAGCCTCACTCTTTTTAGATGAGAAATATCGGCAGAGAGTCCCATTGTTGAATAACATTCTTTCGGTGGTTGTAGTGACCTGGCTTCTGACTGAGTATTGGCTGCCGTTCGGTCCGTCTGTTTCATTTGCAGGCAACCTGGTTTTTATAGTGATTCTGATTGCCGCTATACTGTTAAGTTTTTGGCTGATTATCCGTTATTACGACAAACTGATCTCCTGGTGCCTGGATCATAAAAAAGTGTTCCTTGCCATCCCCTCCGGTTTTGTTGTTTTCGGGTTGATGGTATGGCTGGGATTCTCATCGGTATTCGGATTCATAGCTACCGGTTTTGATGCGGTCGGCGTAAATATTCGAACCACTACATTCTGGTCTTCAGCAACACACGCCTTGCCGGGTTTAGGCGAAGAGTTTATGCCCGCACTCGATGAAGGCGCCTTCCTGCTGATGCCCACAACCATGCCTCATGCCGGCGTTGAAGAAGCGATGGATGTGATGCAGAAGCTGGATATGTCGGTCGCTTCCATCCCGGAAGTGGAAACAGTGGTTGGGAAAATGGGACGCACCAACTCTGCTCTTGATCCCGCTCCCATCTCCATGTTTGAAAACGTAATCCTCTATAAATCTGAGTATAAAACTGATGAAAACGGACGACGTATCCGATACCGGATTGATGACAATGATCAATTTGTACGGGACGAAAATGGCGAATTGATTCCCGATTCCGGTGGAAAATATTACCGGCAGTGGCGGGACCATATCCAATCTCCCGACGACATCTGGAATGAAATTGTTGAAGCGTCCCGCATACCCGGAACAACATCAGCGCCCAAACTTCAGCCCATTCAAACCCGGCTCGTAATGCTGCAATCCGGGATGAGGGCACCGATGGGTGTGAAAGTAAAAGGGGATAATCTCGAAACCATTGAATCTTTTGGACTTCAGTTGGAGGACATTTTGAGAGAAGTTCCCGGAGTGAATGCATCGTCCGTTTTTGCAGAACGTATTGTCGGGAAACCCTATCTCGAAATTAATTGGAACCGTGAGTCTCTCGCCCGCTATGGCCTCTCCATGCAGGACGTTCAGCATTTTGTAACGGCCGGAATTGGGGGAATGCCGATCTCTACATCTGTTGAGGGACGGGAGCGCTATGACATCCGCGTCCGTTTTGCTCGTGAACTGCGGGGTGATCCCGAATCGATCTCCGAACTGCTGGTTCCTACAAAAACCGGTACTCAAATTCCGCTGGGACAGCTTGCTGAGATTGAATACCGGCAGGGTCCGCAGGCGATCAAAAGTGAAGATACATTCCTGGTTGGATATGTGATTTTTGACAAGCAGGACTCATACGCCGAGGTTGAAGTGGTTGAAAACGCCAGAACCGTCATTCAGGATCGAATCGACACTGGTGATTTATCGGTACCGGCCGGCATCAGTTTTGAATTTGCCGGGAATTATGAAAACCAGGTTCGGGCTGAAAAACGACTCAGCATTATTTTGCCGATTGCGCTGATCATTATCTTTTTGATCATGTATTTCCAGTTCCGGTCCGTTGCCACCACCGGGATGATCTTCACCAGTATTTTTGTGGCCTGGGCCGGAGGATTTGTATTGATTTGGCTGTACGGACAGGGATGGTTTCTCAACTTCGAACTGTTCGGGCAAAATCTGCGGGATCTCTTCCAGATGGGAACCGTCAATTTAAGTGTCGCGGTCTGGGTCGGGTTTATCGCCCTCTTTGGAATTGCCGCTGATGGTGGTGTGGTGATGGCCACTTATCTCGATCAACTGTATGACCGAAAACGGCCGTCCGATATAAAAGAACTTCGGGAAGTAGTTGTTGAAGCGAGTTCACGCCGAATCCGGCCAACATTGATGACCACCGCCACAACTATTCTCGCCCTGCTGCCCGTCTTAACATCCACCGGCCGGGGCTCGGATATTATGGTTCCCATGGCCATACCAAGTGTGGGTGGGATGCTTTTACAGGTCATCACACTGTTCGTGGTTCCCGTCCTCTACTTCATCTGGAAAGAATTTCAAATCAAACGGAGTTTCAAATGAGAAGAATGAATAGTCAAAAATTGAACACCCCTCCGGCTTCGCCGCGCTCCCCTCAAGGGGAGAGTAAAAATCTCCCTTCGAAGGGAGTAGGAGCTGTAAAAAAAGGATGTCATTCTGAACTCGATTCAGAATCTCCGATTTTTTGTCAAGTTTGGAGATACCGGGTCGGGGCCCGGCATGACAAGATTAAGTATAGTTGCTTGTCCAACATCCTTTTTGTCCAGCCTCGAAGAACTCCTTTTTCAATCATTTTATCTGCATTGCTCTTAATTTTTCTTCTCGGGAGTTCTGTTAAAGCCCAATCCATCGAAGATTACCAGCAAATCGCGGCAGAAAATAACCCGGAGGTACGTTCAGCTTTTCATGAATACCTTGCCAGTTTAGAAGAACCGGATCAAATGGGAGCTTTGCCTGATCCGGAAGTGGCGTTTGCCTATTTCATCAGCCCGATTGAGACCCGGCTGGGACCTCAGCAGGCGCGAATCTCTCTCACACAGATGTTTCCGTGGTTTGGAACACTTGGAAATAAAAGGGAAATCGCCTCTGTCCAGTCAAAAGCTCATTTCGAGACATTCCGGGAAACACGGAATCGAATTTTCTATCAAACCGAAAAAGCATTTTTAGAGCTATATGAGATCAACAGAACCATCGCGATTACAGAAGAAAATCTTGAGATTCTGAACTCACTGGTAGAGATCAGCCTTCGCCGATATGAAACAAACCAGGCCACCCAGGTGGATGTACTTCGAGCCCAAATTGAGCAAGAGGATTTAAAAACACAACTGGCACTTCTTCGGGATAACCGGTCTGTAATGGAGCAGAAAATCAGAGAATTGCTTAATGATCCGCAAGATATTCAGATTCCGGATACGTTGAATGCAGATATTATGCTTGATGATTCTCAAACACTGAAAAATCAGCTGATTCAACAAAACCCAACATTGTCTCGCTTGCAGTACCGGGAAAAATCTTCAAGAGAGATGAAGGAATTAGCAGCAAAAGATGGGAAACCATCATTCGGAATTGGCATGGATTACATCTTTACAGGAGAACGTACTGATGTAACTGCCCTAACAAATAATGGCCAAGACGCTTTAATTGCACGTGCAAGTTTCAGGATTCCGCTGTTCAGAAATAAGTACAACGCGCAGGTTCAGCAGGCAGAACAAAATATTCAATCAGCACAAATGGAGATTTCATCTAAAACCAATTCACTCCAAACGGATCTGGATGCCTCCCTGCGTGACTTTTACGATGCAGAGCGACGGTTTGAGTTGTACGATCAAACACAGATCCAGCGAGTCAACCAAGCTCTGACAATTATGATGCAGGCCTATTCAGCAGACAGCTCCAATTTTGAAGAGATTTTACGCATGCAACGAAAATTATTGGACTATCAACTAAACCGAATTCAGGCTCTTGCGGATATGCATAAAGCATCGGCCTACATCGAATATTTAACCGGAAAGAATAATATCAACCCAAACGAACTTTAAACAGATGTGAGAACTGAGATTTGTACAACGGGCAGTTTACTCATCGTAGCTTTATGCGAAGTTGAGCCTGCCCGTTACCTCCAGATATAAAATTCGGTTTATATCGTTATCAAATTTATAAGTGCCGGACAAGCTGTCCGGCGTACATCACATTACTAAATCAAAAAAACCAATGAATACAAAAAACATACTTCTCTACGCCGGTCTTCTGGTTCTCGGCCTATTCCTTGGATATCTCTTCTTTGGAGGTACCCGTTCAAATCAATCCACAGATGAACATATAGAGGAAGCTCATACCGATGAACAGGGAAATATTGTATATACATGCAGCATGCATCCGCAGGTTCGTCAGAATGAACCGGGTAACTGCCCGATTTGTGGAATGGAACTGATTCCTGCCGGCGATGACTCCGATCAAGCGGCGGACAATCCTTATACCCTAACCATGACGGAGGCATCTATGAAACTGGCTGAGATTCAGACGACTCCTGTAGTCAGAGATCGGGCTGTAAGTACGTTCACACTGCCTGGAAAAGTAACGGAGAATCAAAATAACGTCTCCAATATTACGGCACATTTTCCGGGTCGAATCCGCAATTTGTATGTGGATTATGAAGGCACATTTGTATCTAAAGGAGAGAGACTGGCCTCTATCTATTCGCCGGAGCTGATTGCCGCGCAGCAGGAACTTCTTGAAACCGTTAAATACAAGAATCAGAATCCAAGACTTTACGAAGCTTCCCGGCGCAAACTTATTCTCTGGGAATTCCCGGAAAGCACAATCAATGAGATAGAAGAGAGTGGTGAAATTATGAACGAACTTGATTTCTACTCGCCGGTCAGTGGATATGTAACACAACTTGAAGTATCGCGGGAGGATCACATTATGGAGGGAGATGTGATGTATCGTATTGTAGATCTATCCTCTGTTTGGGTGGACTTCCAGGCATTTGAATCAAATATTTCTGCGATTGAAGAGGGAGATCAGGTTCGTTTTACAGTTGAGGCTTTGCCCGGTGAGTCCTTTGAATCGACCGTTATATATGTAGATCCATTTTTAGATGATAACTCCAGGACGGCAACCATTCGGGCGAGGGTTGATAATCCCAATAACCGGTTAAAACCCGGTATGCTTGCAACCGCAGAAGTTCAATCTGGCCTTTCAAGTGAACCTCATCTGCTTGTACCAAGATCTGCCGTTATGTGGACCGGAAAACGATCTATTGTGTACGTACAAGTTATCTGATTCTGACCGGCCCTCTTTTGAAGCGCGGGAAGTCGTTCTGGGAACTCGTGCCGGAAATCAATATGTGGTTGAATCCGGTCTTTCTGAAGGCGAGCAGGTCGTAACTCACGGAACATTCAAGATCGACAGTGCTGCTCAGCTCTCAGATAAACTCAGCATGATGAACCGCGAGCCGGGAACCGGTGCAAACCAAACCGGGCATGAAGGACACACCATGCCGGTGGAATCATCGGGACAGGAGCAGTCTATGAATACAATTCAACAGGAAATGGATGTAATACCAACCGAATTTCAAAATCAACTAAAAGAGGTTTTGGCTGACTACCTGGAGATCAAAAATGCACTTTTTGAATCCAAACCCGATGCAGCCTCAACAGCCGCACAGAGTCTGAATACATCTCTACAAAATGTAGAAATGAGTTTGCTTACCGGTGAGGTGCACATTCAATGGATGGACATGCTTGAAACCATTCGAAACAATAATCAAGCCATTGCCAATAGTGATGAAATTGAACAGCAACGATCTGCATTTATCGGGCTCTCAATGTCTCTCACAGAATCTGTCAGGACATTCCAGGTGCCGGGAGTGGTATTTGAACAGTTCTGTCCCATGGCCAATGACGGAGAAGGCGCGACCTGGCTCAGCGATAGCGAACAGGTTCAAAATCCCTACTACGGCGATCAAATGCACAACTGCGGAGAAACCGTTGAACGAATTGAATTTTAAGTTTAAATCCATCAAAAAATGAAGACACTAACATTATCAGCTATCATCTTATTTGTACTCTCAACATTCTCATTTGCACAGGATTCGACTCATCAACACACAGAGCATCTTGATGCAATGGTTTCATCCTATCTTGAAATAAAAAACGCTCTTGTAAACGACGATTTTGAGCAGGCCCAATCTGCACTTCAAGCATTCGCGGATGAAGTGATAAACAGCAAGGAGATGAATCATCATCCGGAACATTCCGAAATGCATAAAACACACCATAATAAAATGACTTCAGCAATCAATTCTGCATTAGAATCTGAAAATATCAGTCAGCTGCGAAACTCATTTGATGACATATCGGACCATTTAACCACAGCTTTGAAGAATCAGGGTTATAAGGAAGAGTTGTATGTACAATATTGTCCGATGGCTGATAATGGCAATGGCGCTAAATGGATTAGCAAAAATGAAAAGATCGAAAATCCATATTACGGAGCCAAAATGCACAGCTGCGGAGAAACAATGAAAGCACTGTAAAAACTATAATTCGAATTATTAAACATATAAATATGAGCACGCAAGAACTATCAACCAAACAAACAACCGTAACTATTGGCGGAATGGGATGTACAGGTTGTGCCAAAACCATAAAAGAAGCTCTTGAAAGCAAAGAAGGCATAACATCAGCAACCGTTGATTTCGAAAATGAAACGGCTTTGATATCCTATGATTCGAATTCTGTTTCTACTCATGATTTTAAGCGGGTAATCGAAGAAGCCGGTTATGAGTTTAAAGGTATCCAATAAGTGTACGCTTCATTCGTCATCATCCCAATATCCTGAGGATTCAAAGTGATCGAATAAGTAATGTAACAGAACTAAAATGTAATGAGGATAATCTCATGACTTAGAATCACAGTCAACATAGTCAGCCGTCAGACCGCTTGGGTATGTGTTTAGCACTAAAAGACTCACTAATTCAGGCCATTCATTGTTTCGCCCTCTCCCCCAACCCCTCTCCCGCGGGAGAGGGGCGAAGGGGTGAGGGCGAAACAACGGTCTGTGCCTGAAGAGACTGGCTTTTTCGTTTGCCAGGTCGCTAAACATGTACCCGCTTGGAGCGGTCAGACGGCTCTCAGATCATCACAAGCAGATGACAGAGGATTTTACGTTCAAAATGAAGAGATCGAAAATCCATATTACGGCAAGATGATGTGAAAATGCGGTTCCGTGGATGAAGAAAATTAGCAATAATAAAACAGGAGGAGTTATGAAATTGGTTAAAGCTTATATCCGACCCATTTTACTGGAGGATGTGTATAAAGAATTGCGTTCAAATGGACATTGTTGCATTACAGTGTTCCGGGGAGAAGGAGCGGGGCAATATACAGATCCTGAACATGCTCACGGCTCTCTGAACTTTCCTGCTATGCATTCGAAGGTAGTTAAAATTGAAATTGCCACAGTAGATGAAGATGTGCCTTCGATTATTAACATCATTCAGGATACTGCATCCACGGGATCACGGGGAGACGGGATTATTTTTGTGATGCCCATTGGAGAGATGGTCAGAATTCGGGATGGTGAACGTGGGGCGAAAGTAATTAACTGAACCTCCCATTTTAAAAATACACGCGTGTAAATTTTTTAATCGAAATTAATAATAATTAAAACAGGAAAAATAATATGAAAAAATTAACAGCTTTTACGACCCTTTTGATTACATCCTTTTTATTAGTTCAGTGTAATCAACCCCAGGATAGCGAACGACAGCATATGATGAACGAGGGACAGATGTCCCAAATGATGCAAAATAGTGAACAACGTCAGGCGATGATGACTCAAATGATGCAAAACCCGGAAATGCGTGATGAGTTTATGAACCAAATGCACTCAACCATGATGAGTGGTGATTATCAGGATCAGATGCTGGACCGTATGGAAACGATGATGAACAATCCGGAACAGCGAGAACAGATGAAAGCTCATATGCAGAGAATGATGCAAATGCTGGAGAGCGATACATTTGACCGAGACCGTATGCGTGAAATAATGGATCAATCCCCCATGATGGGTATGCATATGAACTGCTTACAGATGTTGAAAAATCCAGAGTAATAAAATCAAATAATTTCTGATCTATTTACTTGCTTCGCTGAGAAGGTTTTATTTTTAAAATAATATCTATTCCACAAAGAGATTTATGGAACATCAAAACGAACACATAGAGCACAATCATGGACCACTCAAATCATAAACACAGTCAGCACAAAGACCACGAACATCATGACCACCGCGAGCATCACAAGCAGATGGTCGAGGATTTTAAGTTCCGGTTTTGGTGGGTACTGGCACTGACCATTCCCATCATGGCGCTCTCGCCTATGATTCAAACCTTTATGGGTGTTGACTGGCGATTTACGGGCGACTCAGTGGATTCTTGCCGCTCTGTCTACGGTGGTTTATTTCTTTGGCGGATGGCCATTTCTCACAGGATTGTATGATGAGCTCAAGAAAAAGCAACCGGGTATGATGACACTCATCGGGCTGGCTATTTCCATTGCTTACCTCTACAGTACAGCGGTTGTTTTTGGATTTGAGGGCGATCTGCTCTACTGGGAGCTTTCAACCCTGGTAGGCATCATGCTGCTTGGGCACTGGATCGAAATGCGTTCGGTGATGAGTGCTTCTTCAGCCCTGGAAGAACTTGCAGAACTGCTGCCCGGTGAAGCTCATCGTGTGAATGAGGATGGTTCAACCGAAGATGTTCCTGTTGATGAACTCAAAAAGGGCGATAAGGTCCTCATCAAACCGGGAGAAAAAATACCGGCGGACGGAAATGTCGTTAAAGGAGAGTCGAGTGTAAATGAAGCGATGCTGACCGGGGAGTCCAAACCCGTGAATAAAACCAAAGATGATGAAGTCATTGGCGGTTCAGTGAATGAAAAAGGCTCCCTGACCATTGAAATTTCCAAGACGGGCGACGATTCATTTCTGTCTCAGGTAATGAACCTGGTGGAAGAGGCTCAGCAAAGTAAGTCGAGAACGCAGGACCTGGCAAACCGCGCGGCTTTTTGGCTGACCCTTGTGGCCATCACTGCCGGACTCATCACCTTTGGAGCATGGATCTTCTTCACCGGGCAATCCTTCGATTTTGCAATGAATCGCACGGTTGCGGTGATGGTCATTACCTGTCCGCATGCGCTGGGTCTTGCCATTCCTCTTGTGGTGTCCATGTCTACCAGTATTGCCGCTTCCAACGGTTTCCTGATCCGCGAGCGGGCCGCATTTGAACAAGCCCGAAATCTCGATGCCGTTATCTTCGACAAAACCGGAACCCTGACGGAAGGGACGTTTAGCGTGACAGATATCCTGAATTTTGATTCTGAATTTTCCGACGAAGAAATACTGAAATACGCAGCATCACTTGAATCCAATTCCGAACATCCGCTTGCAAAAGGAATCCTCGAAAAAGCGGACGAAATCTGGGAACCTGACGAATTCGATTCCATTACCGGCAAAGGCATTCAGGGTAAAGTGAATGGAAAATCGGTGAAAGTGGTGAGTCCCGGCTATGTGAAAGAACAAGAAATGGATTACCCGGAAGAGAATGTTGAGGAAATTTCATCGCAAGGGAAAACCGTGGTTTTTGTAATTATTGAGGACATATTGGTTGGTGCGATTGCGTTGGGAGATGAAATCCGGGAATCATCCAAAAATGCTATCAAAGCTCTGCACGATATGGGAATTGAGTGCATTATGCTGACCGGCGACAACCAGCAAACGGCCGATTATGTAGCCAAAGAGCTGGGCATCGACCAGGTATTTGCCGAAGTACTGCCCGATGAAAAAGCCGATAAAGTGAAAGAGGTTCAAGATCAAGGCAAGCTCGTGGCCATGACCGGTGACGGCGTAAATGACGCACCTGCCCTGGCCCAGGCAGATGTAGGGATTGCCATCGGCGCCGGATCGGATGTAGCCGTGGAAACCGGGGATATTGTGCTGGTGAAAAGCAATCCCCAGGATGTCACCGCATTGATTAAACTGTCTAAGGCCACCTACCGGAAAATGGTTCAAAATCTCTGGTGGGCATCCGGGTACAACATCGGGGCGATACCGCTGGCCGCCGGTGCATTGTATGCCTGGGGCATCATTTTAAGTCCCGCTGTTGGCGCTATTTTGATGTCGCTTAGTACAGTAATTGTGGCTGTGAATGCAAGGTATCTGAGGATTGAGTGATCGAAAAGATCTCCGGGATTTCGAAAAGCCCGGAGATCTGAACATGAGTAGAGGACTTTATTTAGTGTCTCTAAGAAAACGCCAATCTCTGCGTTTCGCTTCGCGGGATAAAAGAGGAGCGCTTGCCCCAAAACTGCTCATGTACACATAGTACACTGCGCTTTTTGGGACTTCGCGCGCCTTGATCTTGACGTTTTCTTAGGACACTATGAATTTTCTTACAAACACTATTTACTTTGAAGCCTGTACCTGTTTTTAAATTAAGAGAATAGTAATCCCCTATTTTGTATAAATTGAGGGAGTATAATTCCCCTAATTTGTATAAATTGAGGGAAATCCATAGTATTTCTATTTATTCAGCAATTAAAATGCGTCCATGAACCGCGAAATACCACGAACAGTCACTATTACAGAACATCTTCACAAAGGAAAAGTGTTGATCATATATGGCGCACGTCAGGTAGGAAAAACCACCCTCGTGAAGTCTTTTCTGAAAAAGTCTGATCTCAAGTATCAGTTCTATACTGGGGATGACCTTTCATTTTCTTCGGATTTTGCCAAGTGCGAACTGCAGTTGATTGAACAATTAGTGTCGGGAATTGATCTTTTAGTTATTGATGAAGCGCAAAAAATTAAAAATGTTGGAACAGCTCTGAAACTTGTAGTGGATCATTTTCCCGATAAATATGTGATTGTCACCGGTTCCTCATCGTTCGATCTTGCCAATTCAACGGAAGAACCACTGACCGGCAGAAAAAACGTGATCACATTATATCCAATAAGTTTAAAAGAGCTCAGTCAGTCCACCACACCCTACGAATTGGATAAACAGATTGAAAAACATCTTATTTACGGCTCCTACCCGGAAGTCGTGACATTAAATGATAACGGGGCGAAAAAAGACCGAATTACAGAAATAAAGAATTCATATCTGATCAAAGATATACTGGAATTTCAACGGTTGAAACGTCCGAACGTAATTCTTAATCTTTTAAAATTACTCGCTTTTCAAGTTGGCAATCAGGTATCTACGGTAGAGCTTGGAAAACAGCTTGGACTCGATAAAAAAACTGTACAACGATATCTGGATTTATTGGAAAAATCATTTGTCTTGATCTCCCTTGGGGGGTTCTCCAGAAATCTCAGAAAGGAGGTTTCAAAAATGAAGATGTACTACTTCATGGATTTGGGCGTTCGAAATGCGATGATTGCAAATTTCAATCCCTTAAATCTCAGAAACGATGTGGGGCAGCTTTGGGAAAACTTTATGCTGATCGAACGAATGAAACGGAATGCTTTTGAACGTCAACATACCAATTATTACTATTGGCGAACGTATGATCAGAAAGAGATCGATCTGATTGAGGAAAGCGGTGGTAAACTAAAAGGATTTGAATTCAAATGGAATCCCAACCACAAAGTCAAATCACCAAAAGAATGGCTGGAGACTTATAACAATGCCGAATTTGAGGTGATTTCTCAAAAAAACTATCAAAATTTTGTTCTTGAATAGTATAAGAGGGATTTGCATTACTGCCCGTCTGCACGCTGTATGTGCGGGCTGACGGGTTGGGGACACCCATCAGCCGGTAAAAACAACCGACAGATGGGTATTTCAAAGCCTCCAATAATTTTGCCATCAAAATGTGATCAACTGAAATCTCCATAAATCACTCAAAATTAGGAATTAGGCGGGGTGTATCTTAGATTTCAATTATAAAAACTTTCAAACTACTTTTGGGCTTTTGGAAATTACAAACGAACTATCAGTTTCGGCAGAGCAAATTGCCAGTCTCGAAATGCACTCTGTTATCAATATCCTGTCCGTTATTTCAGGACAACTGCAACTCATTCAAATGGAAACAGATCATGATGACCTGTTCAATCCTCCTGTAGAAAAATGTAAAACGCTCGCTGCTGCATGTTCTTCCAAAGAAAAAAAAGTTTTAACACTCGAATCGATCAGGGAGTTGAGAAAATCTGTGTTTTCGGCGTTGGATGAATTGGAAAATCGTAACTCAGTTCTCAACGACGGCTCCTCTGTATCTGAACACCGGGAAAACCTGGTCAATATTTTTAATGTCTTTGATGTAAGAATGATGGAAATTCTGCACAGGTGGGAGAGTCCGGGAGCCTGGGAAGCATTTAATGTGAACAGCTTCATCGGCGATTTCAAGAAATTTTTCTATGCGATGGAGAAAAACAGTAATGGCAGGTATAAAATCATCTACAATATCGCGGATCAGGAAGAGAAGGATTACCTGGTCCATTTTGCCATCAACAGCGATGGGAATAAAAACAGGATCTATCTTCCCCTGATGCTCAAGGATGTGATTCGCGACCTGATTGCAAATGCCAGGAAATACACACCACCCGGCGGAGAACTCAATATCGGCATCTCTCAAAAAAATAATCTGTTTAAATTCGTTATTGAAGATAATGGAATGGGTATTCCTGAAGATGAGATCACAAAAGTCGTAGAATATGGTACTCGGGGAAGTAACGTAAAAGATAAGGTTCGTACCATGGGCGGTGGCTTTGGACTTACAAAAGCCTATTTTGTAGTTAAAGAACTGGATGGCAGAATGTGGATTGAATCTGAACTGAACCAGGGGACAAAAATCACAATTGAAATCCCAATTCCCAACCAGGTCTATCAGAAATACGATTAGAACAATCAGCCTGACATTATCTGTTTCGATATAGGAAAGATTGCAAATATTATATATCCATTCTAAGGTTCTTATACTCCCTTCAATGAACTACTCCGGTGCGGAGCCCAAGAGGTATCAACTTATAATCCAAATTTTTTAACAATCTATGCCCTTATTGTGAAGTGTCCCCCTTCGAAGGGGGCAATGGGGGATGATCAATCTCCCCTTGAATACTATGACTAAATCAAGTGGTTTAAGCGGATTTTTTCCATTTGTGTTTATTTTTTTGAATGTAGTCGGGATCGTATTCTGCGCGGTTATTCCACATGGCGCAGTACAGCCGAATCAATTTATTTATAATATTATTGATCACCAACAGATGCTCTTTTCCTTCGGCCCGTTTTTTCTCGTAATACTCCCGGTAATGCGGGTAATGGGTTTTGACGCTCAGGGCTACTTGATGCATCACCCGCCTGACTTCAGAATTGCCAAATCCGCTACTATAGTCGGTGCGTTTCACCGAGCTGCCGGATTGGTACGGGTGTGGAGCAAACCCGAAGCGGGAAGAAATCTTGCGAGCATCCAGGGTCTGCTGGCCAGCGAACAGGCTTATCCATAAAGGTCCCAGTACCTTTCCTATTCCGGGTGCGCTGCGCATCATCTGATACCGATTCTTTATAGCCGTGTCCTCATTGATCAGCTCTTTGATGCGGGCTTCGATCTCAGTGATATGCTCGGTGAGCAGGGCGATTTGCTGGGACCACATGCCCGTAAGACGCTCCATGTCGGCGTCGTGGATGTCGGCTTCGGTGAGTTTACTCCTCAAAGCGGCCCGCCGATCCACCATCGCACGTCGTTCGGCCTGAAGGCGCTTTATCTGCCCTATGGCCGGTTTTGGGGCCCTCGTCAGCGAAATTTCGTCGCTGTAGCGAACCCCGTAGTCTGCCAGGTCTTCGGCGTCAACGGCATCGGTCTTGCGATGGTGCTCGTTGCCGACTTTGTTCAGCGCCGTGGTTTTTACGACCGCATGCGCCCACTGGTTGGTTGTGGTCCACCGCAGCAGATGCTCCCCATAGCGTCCGGTATGCTCACTGATGAGCTTTGTCTGGGACGGATCGGCCTCGTGATCGGCCAACCAGCTGGCCAGTTGCTCAAATCCCTCGCAGGTATTTGGAACCTGACACTCATAGCCTCCGCCGGTTTTTCGATCCAACAAATAGCAGTCCAACTGTTTTTTTGAGATATCGATGCCAACAATAAAACGCCATATAATTGTAATTTTCATCATGATTCACCTATTTTAAGTTTGAATGAATAAGCTGCCGAGTAGTTATCTTCCCGCCTCTTTTATGAAGGTGATCTTCCCATACTATTTGGGTTAAGATAACTACCTGCCACCGACAGGCTTTCGGTTCAAGGGATGGGTTTTTCCCAAAGGGGAACAGAGGTTGCCTGTCGGGGTTCGGTAGCTTTTTTTCGTTGGTTTAAACCAACGAAACTTTTCGCAGGAAGTCTAAAAGAGGGGAGTACGGCTTTAGCCGGGAGGGGTGTAATGCCTCAGAACCAAGAGTTTGTCAATTCAGAACTTAGAAAGCCATCCCCCAGCTCACTCCGTTCGCTTCCCCCTTCAAAGGGGGACTTTAATCTTTTCCGACCCAGAGGTCGGGGAATTAAACCACTTAGGATTAATAGCAGATCTTCAGTCGCTGATTCGACACCTCTGTTTATAGGATTTCCCACCACCGGGAATGTAGGTTCCTTCCTATGGTTCTTTATCCCTAAAATGAATAGGTTGCATTTTTAGTGACTATAAATGCATTCAAAAGATGGAAGCACACCTGCTGCTGGAAGCAAAACTGGAGATGATCGGCTCGGTAACTGATTTTACATACAAATGGTGTGTAAACATGGGGTTCGATGAGTACAGTGCTGCAAAGATGGCTCTTTCAGTGGATGAGATCCTTACAGATGTGGTACTCTATGCATTTAAAGATGAGAAAGGATATGTGGAAATTTGGTATCAATACACCCCCTCGGAAATAGAGATTATTATCCAGGAAAAGGGCGAGCCATTTGATCCTGAAAGACACAGCTATAATAAGGAAAAAGCGATCACAGAGAATGATTTTAAAGGGGCATCTCATGAAACGGTCCAAAAAATGACCGATCATTTTCTGTTTCTGAACCGGGGAAAAGATGGCAAAGAGTACAGGCTGGTACAAAAATACAGTTTTCCCCATATTCTTGACCTCGTCCCCTCCGATTATGACTTTGAAGATGACGATGAAGCTGATGATTCAAAATCCGAATCCAATTACCTGGTAACCCCGGCTACAAGCGAGGATGCTGAAGATATCGCAAAACTGATCTACCGGTCATATCGCTACAGCTATCCCAAAGAGGATCTCTATTTCCCACGCCGGATTGAAACAGCCATTCACAATGAATATAAGTATGGCACCATAGTCCGAACTGAATCCGGCAGGCCGGTCGGGTACTTTGCCGTTGTAAAGAGTACCGACTCTATGATCGGCGAAGTAACCGAGGCGGTGGTTTCGCCAAGACACCGTAACCGCGGATTAATGAAAAAAATGATGCTGAATTTGATAGAGATGAGTCATTCGCGGGGATTGTCGGGACTCTTTGGTATGGCAATGACCAACCATCTCTTTAGTCAAAAAGTAAACAGCCGGTATGGCTTTAAGAGCACAGCGCTGATCATTTCTAAAACCGGCAAGAGAACCTTAAAAGGGATGGAAAAGAGTCAACTGGATATGGTAAGTGTGATCCTGGACTTTTTGCCGTTAACAAAACAGTGGCAGCGTCCGCCCTGTTTACCGAAAGATTATGCCGGGTTGTTCTCTGAAATTTATGATCAGTTTGAAGAACCGGAAGAAAGCCCTGAAAAACAAAACCCGTCCCGCAGCAAGTCGAAGCAAACGGATATGAGCCTGTCTATCAATTATGAAAGTCAATCAGCACTCATTACCGTTAAAACTTATGGCTCCACTTTTATGGGAAGCTGTATGAGAATGCTGAAAAGTACAGAAGAATTAACGCTGACCTCCCTGTATATCGACCTCCCTTTGGATGATCCCTACATCGATTCTGCCATAAACTGGCTCAAAGAACAGCAATTTATTCTCTCCGGCCTTGTTCCCTTTTTCCACCAGGAGGAGGATTACCTTCGCATGCAGCGGTTGTACATGAATGTGGATTTTGATGAGATTCAGACCTATTCAGAGATGGCCGGAAAGCTAAAAAAAGTGATTCAAGATGAATACGATGAACTACAAAAAAACCAGTAATAAGCTTGAAATTATCTTAACCGGTGATTTTAACCTCAAAGCAGTGAGAAAAATTTCTGACCTGTTGAATGACAGGAGCGAACTGGATATTGACCT
This sequence comes from Balneolaceae bacterium, assembly GCA_034521495.1. NCBI lineage: Bacteria > Pseudomonadati > Balneolota > Balneolia > Balneolales > Balneolaceae > Balneolaceae bacterium. Next base: position 2,509 of record JAXHMK010000015.1, on the reverse strand, counting down.
GAAAAATGCACGTTTTGTAAACAGTAAAGCGATTATTTTTCTGAATAAACTGATGCACAGGAACCCGCCGGTTGTGGTTCGATTAAAAAATCCCCCTAAAATATTTTTTAAACTTTTGCAGATACTTGGGCTTCACAAAAAATGGAACCTCGATGAGATTGTAGAACCTTAATCCCCGCATTCTATGGAAGAAAACAAATCGATATTAACCTCACTTAACCTTGATTTCCCGGTTTGGGAACAGATTTTTACGGTTCACCCATTGGTCATTGTCGGTTCAATGGGCACGGATACATCCCCGAATTTTGCCCCCAAACATATGGCATTTCCGCTGGGCTGGAAAAACTATTTTGGGTTTGTATGCACTCCCAAACATACAACCTATCAAAACATCAAAGAAACCGGGGTTTTTACGGTAACCTACCCAAAGCCTGACCAGGTTGTCATCACCAGTTTAACAGCATCCCCCCGGTGTGATGACGGAACCAAACCCGATCTAAAACCGATCAAAACATTTCCGGCTGAAAAGATTGACGGACATTTTATTGAAGACGGGTATGTTTTTCTTGAATGTAAATTAAAGAAATTTGTGGATGGCTTTGGAGAAAACAGCCTGATTCTTGCCGAAATTGTTGCAGCGAGGGCCTGGAGTGATGTGATTAAAAATCCCTCGCATTCTGACAATGAAACAATCTACAATCATCCGCAACTGGCCTATATCGCCCCGGCCGTTATGCCGTCATTGATGAGACACAGGCATTTCCGTTTCCAAAAGACTTTAAGAAATGACCCATGATTTCGAAAGCAGAAACCGAAACCGTATTGAATGAGTGCCTCTCGCGTGAACAGGAGTTCCTCTCGCTGCTCGAAGAGCTGGTAAATATTGAAACTCCACCGGCTGATGCAGCCTTCCCACCAAAAGCTTTTTAACCGGCTAAAAGATGAACTTCAGCCTCTGGATTACCAAACAAATCACTACCCGGGCTTAAAAAGCGGGGGGCAGATTCTTTCACGCCCTGCAACTGACAACGGGAGCAAATATCAGCTTCTCCTTGGCCATATTGACACGGTATGGCCGGAAGGCACACTCGAAAGAATGCCTTTCAACAATGAAGGAGATACCTATACGGGACCCGGTATTTACGATATGAAGGCGGGTATTGTGATGATGATCCTTGCCCTGAAAATTATAAAAGACCTGGATCTGAAACCAAAAGTACAGCCTGTTCTGTTTATCAATTCGGATGAGGAAACCGGCAGCCGTGAATCCGTTTACAGAATACGAAACCTGGCAAGGGCAATGAACAGGGTGTTTGTACTGGAACCCTCACTTGATCCCGACGGGAAACTTAAAACGCGCAGAAAAGGGGTGGGCCATTTTGATGTTGAATTAAAAGGTGTTTCATCTCACGCAGGTATCGAACCTGAAAAAGGCAGAAGTGCCATTATAGAACTATCCTATTTGATTCAAAAACTGAATGATCTTAATGATCCTGAAAATGGTATTTCAGTTAATGTGGGTAAAATTGGCGGGGGTACAAATACAAATGTGGTAGCAGGTGAGAGCAGTGCTGCCGTTGATGTTCGGGTTTTAACAAAAAAGGATGCGAAGCGGATCAAACAAAAAATAATGGAAATTGAACCTTCAACACCCGGGGTGAAACTCAATATTTCAGGAGGGTTTAAGCGCCCGCCCCTGGTGCGAAACCGCAGAAACCGGGAACTTTGGGAGCAAGCGAAAGAGATTGGAAAGCGGCTGGATCTCAATCTTTCAGAAGGCATATCCGGCGGTGGGTCCGACGGCAGTTTTACGAGCCTGTTTACCGCAACCCTGGATGGCCTGGGAGCTGTGGGAGACGGTGCACACAGTCCTACTGAAAAGATCTTTCTGGGCAAAACGCTGGAACGTATGGCTCTGTTAATTCACCTTGTTGATGCTTCCTGAATTAGAGGAGAGTTAATTTCCATCCCCTCAAATTTTCACCCGCACCGAAACCATAACACTCCGCCCGGCTTCGTGAATATTCCCGATGCTTGTGTGTCAGATTAAAAAAAGTTGATGATTATGCTTTTTCTTATACGCTTTTCCAAGCTCGAGTGACGCCTGTACTTTTGAAACCTGCTATTGGGCTTTTCAGGAATTTGTTATTCAATAAAATCAGCCTTCAATGCCGGATTTCAGGATAATATTCCTACGTATTTGTATTTCTATTCGTTTGTATCGCGGACTGTATTTTAATTTTCTGTCAGATATGTCGTTAAATATATCTGACAAGAAGAACTTTCAGTTGGAACTAAAGCTATGTCCAAAAAATTCAGTTTGAGAGCGGAGCCTCTACTGGGCATCCCGGAGCGGAGCATCGTGGCGAGGACAATCACGTCCTTTGTCTGGAAGAATTCTCTCCACAACCCCCAATCTCTTCCTCACTCAGTCCATACAACTCATACACCAGCCGGTCTATTTCCGCTTCTAATTCGCTGGTATCGACTAGGGGATTGGTTTCTTTTT
>JAXHMK010000014.1 GCA_034521495.1 Balneolaceae bacterium | reverse complement strand
ACTTTTTCATGCAGGTTCTCAATCTCGGCGTTGTACAGTAGTATATGTACCTAATCAGAATCCATCAATTGATATAGTACCTGAAACTGCTGAGACTTATCCGACTTTGCCCCTATTGGATTGAAGAGGTAAAAGCATTAGATCTGCCTGGATCAAATCATTCGGAAGAAAATAAAGAGAAAAAATCTACTATTTTTTTTAAAGGAAGTTGTGATTTAGAAGTTCCTGTAAGATATCTTGAAAATAGAATTAGAGCGAAAATTTTACGAGAGTTTAATTTTGCCAATAAATATAACCTCAATGTAAGATCAGACCATACTTATTTTATAGTCTAATCTTTTTCTATTAGCAATAAATTGAAAACAAATTTGGTTAGGTCAGTTCCTTTCATTGAATTAGAGTCATACAGTCAGAATATATTCAAAAAGAATATGATATACTTATTTATAGTGTACTAGTTACTAGATTGAAATGTATATAAACACAAAAAATTATTGATTCATATACCTTACGGCTATTGATCCAGATCTTACAAATCTAAAAGATGAAGAAAGACTCTTGAAAATATTTAAACAAAGAAGAAACTTAGGTATTGATAAAAATTTTCTTTCTTACTTCAGAGAAAACTTTAACTGTAATGGCAGAATCACGCCAGATCATTTATACTTGTATCTTAAGTTCATAAGAAATAAAAATTCCAAAAAAAATCCCAATTCTTTTCATAAATGGTGCTGAAGTTGATCCAGTAGAACCAATAGATGAAGAAATAAAACTTCGACATGTTGAAATGAACAATTGCTTAGAACGATTCATTGAACAAGATAATTGTTACTGATTAGATATAAGAAACATTATTTATTCTAAAGATCATACAACTACCTCAATTCACAATAGACATTATACAAGGGAAAAGTATAATGAATTGGGAGAAGTTCTCTTTACAAAGGTGGGAGGAATTATTGGGAAAAATTATAAATCCTAAACCAGGAATATTTCCAGCTCTTTGATTGGATTTCAGAACGATATACTGATGAAGTAATTAATTCCTTTAAAGTTCATAATACTTGGAGACGACTTAAAGGTAGATCTCCTCTCTTGATCATTAAAACTTTTATTTTAAGTATTGATCTATTACATCTTTTAATAGTCGCTGTGACATCTAAAATTTTCACTAATTAATTTCTTTTGATCATCCCTCTGCCATTCCTCCTGTCCCATTTAAAACAAAAATACCTTTTTCAATTGATTTTATCTGCTCCTCCTTAGTTTCAACAAAAGGAAAATAAAAACGAGCATCTTTTTCAGCCTGTTCCATAATTGTTCCCAACTTTCTCACGAAATTATTGACAAAAATTGCTGGTGTGCCTAAAGCCGCGGACTCTGATGCCATTGTTGCACTCTCACCATACATTAAGGAGGCAAACGCAAGCACATGATGAATCCGGTCCGGTTCAATATTCAACCTGTATTTTTTCAGCTCTTCCGGCAGCTCTGATTCAGAACTAATAAATACCTTTCCAAATTCACGAAAGGACTGTACGGCCTTTACCTTGTTTTCAAATGATATCCCCTTTAGACCTACATCGTGGTTTGCGTGAAGGCTCACAAATCGCAATATAACATACTTTTCACCCTGGCTAAGCCCCAGTTCATTGAATATGGATGGATCGGGCTGAAATCGATTTGGGTGTAGATAAGCCAGTTCAATGAAGGAAGGAAAGCGAACCTGTTTGCTTCCAAGATTCTTCCGGAAGGACTCCGGGGTTAATATTCTGGTTGAGAAGGGTTTATATAAAAAATGATTAAGGGAAGCGGTTTCCGTGTCGTCTAATGTAATACATGGTTTTCTCATCAACCATGCAACCTGGGCGCAATAGGGAGAAGCAAAACTCAGAAAAAGATCCGGGTTCTCTTTTTTTGCAATTCTGAATAAGGCCCAATCCGCTTTTACAAGATAAAAAAGTTTTCCGGCAAGATTGTCGGAGCCGCGCCCTCTCGATATATAGTCAAGCCCTTCTTTTTTGAGCAAATAGTGGGCCATCTCCTTATCCCGGGCCGTAATCACGACCTGATGCCCCCCGGACGTAAGCTCATGAATCAAATGCTTAAAATAATGCACATGCGCCGGATGGCCGATATCGATAAAGATTTTCATTACAGGGGCAGCGGTATGTTTTGATTTCGTTCCAGGAATTTACGCTTACCGGATGAACGGTGCGAGATCTTGTCCGTAATTTCAATCTTCAGATTGGCTTTTTTACCCAAATAGTTTTGCCAATAGTCCAGAATTTCCTCTCTGTGGGATTCCGTAAACTGATCGTTCACCACCAACCGTATTCGAAAATCCGTTTCCGATTCCTGAATAGCCTGAAACTGATCGACAGAGGCATACCACTCGAAAAAGATCGTAAAGATGTGAACAATCACCAGTTTCCCTTCCGGTGTCACTAATATATCACAGTCCCGCCCGTCAATCCGGCTCAGTGCCGTAAGGTCACGGGATTCTTTTTTGTGAAGAATTTGATTTATCAGAAGCAAGTGTCACAACGTCCTGGGTATCGTACCGAATAAAGGGAACTTCCCTGTTCCAAAGGTCTGTGGTTACCAGCCTCCCATTTTCGCCCGCCTTCACACGATTCCCACCCGCATCCATTACCTCCGTAATCGCATACTCATCCGCGCCATAATAGGGAGAGCCTGGCGATGTTTGGTAGAATACTGCACCACCCTCGCAACTATATGCATCGTGTATAGGTGCATTTAATTGTTCTTCGATCAATGCTCTCGCTTCCGGGTAGAGAATATTCCCCGTTGTATTGATCGCTTTTATTGCAGGAAGTTGCAGGTCGTTCTTTTGAAGGTAGCGGGCAAAAAAATAGAGAGGATCGGGATAGCAGCGCAAATAATCCGGCCCGTAGATTTGAATCGTTTCAAAAAGCCGTGCAAACTCATCATCATTAATCTCTTTCAGAAAGATATACCGGGAGCGGTTCACCTTGTCTTGCATTCTTTTTATGAGCCCGCTGCGGGAATTCTGGGAAATTTTCATGTATTTATCACCAAGGCTGAACCCCATCCACTGCCACCCCCTGATACCGGCCGCCGTATGCATGCTGTATGCTTCCATACTCTTGGTGTACTGGAGCGGTTTCCCCGTTGAGCCGCTCGAAATTCCCTTTACAGCACGCACATTTCTGTCATTTCGTTGTGACGCTATGGTCCGGATATCTTTTTTTTGGATAACGGGAAGTTTCGTTAAATCATCCACCGTTTCAATATCATCCGGCTTTATCCCATGCCTGTCATATAATGTCCTGTAAAACGGAATTTCACCGTAGGCGTACCGGATGATTTTTCTCAGCCTCTCGTTTTGATAGGCGAGCAGCTGGTCCCTGTCCCACCACTGACTCTCTTCAAGAAATTTCAGTTTTTGAAATATGGAGCGCCGAAACAGCAGGTCGCTTGCCGGTGCAATGAGGTTGCGATTAATAGAATTGTAGAATCCCAACGTACTGACTCGTCTATTTTTGATGGTTCATTATTCGTGCTAATGTAAATTCAATGATGAAGTGTCGGTAGAAACCTGACAGCACCCACTGCCCCGAAGGGGATCCTCGACTATGGGGGATCTGACAGCGTTGTGTTTTGTTAGAAGATCGCCCTATGTTCATCCTTTTCAAAAAAGTTTCTAACACCATACAGAAACCCGGAAAAGCCCCGGGTAATCCAATCATGTGGATACATTTTTTAAACAGTAACCATTTGATCGTTGATTGCATTTTTCACTATTGACTGGAGATTCTTCGACTCCCGACACAAAAACGCTGTTTGGGTCTACTCAATGACAGTTCTTCAAAATACGCCTTATAACAGCATAAACGACCTTATCGAGTTTTGTCTTGATACTTTTGAACCGTCAAAAGTATCCAAAAACTCCCGGCTGTGATTGCTTTCGGGGCATGGTTTGCCCGCACGGTTACACTCTGCGAATGCCCACAAAGTGAGCGCGCAGAGCGATTTCTCCCGTGCTGTGTTGCAAACCACGCTACTCCTTCACCAATCAAGGCCGATTTTAATTGACCTGATCATCGATCATCAGGTTTTGCGGGAATAGCGGGTCCTGAGGCTTCGGGATCGTCACCTGGTCTTCGAAGCTTTAGCGTAGTAGTCCTTTTTTCGCATTAAAAAAAGGGACTACCTCAAATCGAAATATATCACAATATCAACTCTGAAATGGTGTTGCCCGCTCAACTACGTTAAAACTTCGTAGAGCAGGCTTTTGGGCAAAATTAGTTGCTACCGATGACAGTCTGTAAAAAAAGTGAATTTTCGATCTGTGTTCGAGGATCCAATCGATTAAAAATAAGCTCTGAAAGAGCGAAATCACACAGCCCCGGGCAGAGTGACTTTTCGGCGAAGCCTGAAGGAACGTCGCCTGGGTAGTAGAAGCGCAAACAACAGAACCCCGAGGCAATCCATGTGGGTAAGCCAGAGAACGCCACCGAGGGGTTGCAGCGAAACACTCCTTTGAAGCGAAATCCCTTTCTCTGTCTACATACAACCATGTCACCCTGCCTGTCCCGACTCACTCGGGACGAATTCCGCCAGCGTTATCTGCCTGTTTAGCGATTTGGTAGTAAAAAAAACACGAAGCACTGGCAAAACCGGTGTGTCACCCTCACCCCTTTGCCCTGACATTACCCATGTAATTTCAAATATGACTAATTTAGTCTATGTAAAGTATTGGTAATGATTGACTTAAAGCTGTTAGGTATATTTTCGAAAAATATCTGTTTATCATTTTATAAATAGATTTGCAATACGCTTTTTGAAAGATGAATAATAGGTGCTTCAACATCTATTCATTGCTGTTTTAGAGTTGATTTATTTTAGGGTCAGAACAACTCCGGCCTCGAAAGAATTGGCGGATTGAGGGAGCCTGAAGATCTGCGGAGACCTTTTATCATACCGGCTCTTAACGATGTTAACAAGCTATAAACGCGGTGGACCATTGATAAAAGGTAGCAGAGATTCAGTGACCGCCGCCAATTGTTTCACCGCCTTGAATTTTTGGTTCTTTTGTTTCAAGACAAAATGAACAAGGTGAACGTTACGGTTGATAGCCTATTATTATGAATGATACTCAACCTTTCCAATAAACCTTGATAAAGATATCATCTCAAAAATTGAGATTTTATGGGTAATGTCAGCCCCATTGCCCTCTCCGCGTATCTGTTTAGCGTCCTGGCAGAGTGCGATAGCTCCTGCCAGAGTCGCGTGGGTCGGTTTTCGAGGGGAATGCCCTTATTCCACAACTCTGACAGGAACCGAAAAGCACGGTGCTCTGTCAGGTTGTTTGACTCAAACCGCTAAACATATACTCTCCCGCGGCGCCTGTCCGACTCCCGGCGGGAGAGGGGTTGGGAGAGGGCGAAACAATGAATAGTCAAAAACCGCGCATCTTTCACGCTAAACATGTATAGCGTTTTTCTGACGGAATGAGGTCCCAAAAGGGATCCGACTACCGGCTGAAAGGATCTCCTTTTGTCTCTGATACACCCCAAAAGTGATCGGGACCAGAAAATCTGGACGATAAAAACAAAGACACTTTGCGGGTTTTACCTATTTTTGATGGTTCATTATTCAGGCCAGTTTCAGATACTGTAAGAGGTTACCGACAATTTCGGCTTGTTTCTCCGGACTGTAATTTTCGACGACGGTTTCTCTCCCGGCGGCCGATAACTGTTCGCGGAATGCCGGGTCATCCAGTAACCGGGATGCCGCGCGGGTAAATCCTGCGATATCCTGCCAGTCTTCAATAACCATAGCGTTTCGCTCGTGGTGCGCCGCATCGGTAATATTACCCACATCGGAAACGACCGGCACACATCCGCAGGCCATCGCCTCGATCATGGAAGTTGGCAATCCTTCACTTGTCGAGGGCATCATGAGCATTTTAGCTCGTTGAAAAAAGTGAACCGGGTTATCAACATAGCCATGTCAACGTAACATGGTCTGTTAGAGATCTATTCGCTCTGACATTAGTCTTTTGATTTCTTCAAACAAGTGCATCCTGTACCTAAGAAATGACGCTTTAATATTAATTCCCTCATCAATAAGGTCTCGAAATAACATCAAGTAATTCTGATCTGGCCCTTTTAGCTTTCTGAAATGTACCAACAAACAATATTGATATCTTTCTGAATGTTTTGATCCGGGTACATGAAACTTCTGTAATATCAATACAACCGTTAGGAATATATACTGCTTTTTCTGAATCAATCCCATTATCGATTAGATATTCTTCTCACCTTTGCACCCTGTGGTTGTAACAGCATTAGTCTTCCTAAGCATTCATGAATATTAAACCAGTTTCCAGAAGATGTGAAATGGTAATCGTGTTGTGATTTCAATCGTACCCCCAATCACGGATACCAATCTGATTTTGTATCGAGTTAATTTTTGCAACAATTACACTATTCAAACCTTTTGGAAGAGTAAATACACCATTAAGCGATGTCCGGTTTTAATTTTAGCGAATAGAAGAGTAGCTTACAGTTGGTTCCATAAGAATCCTTACAAGATGTTGTTCAGAATCTTTGGCCAGAATTGTTAAAACCCAATTAGGCAGCGTAACATTCTGGCTCCTTCGATCGAAAATCCCTGATTCTTCCCTCGAAAATATCATAACCTTTTTAAATACCTCGGTTTGTCGTAAGATTGGAATCGTTTCGTGACACGTTAGGCTTTTCCCCAATCGGCCAACCATAACGAACTATGGCATTCGATCTTGCGTATTTGTTAATCTTTTTGATTAAATGCCATCACCTGATTTTATCAAGAGCTTTCCGAAGTAGTATTCTAATAACTTTCTTTTCCGTTTCCCATTTGTCGAAACCCGTGCCATTCTTTCAACAATTCAGAATCTTCATTCCAATTCTTGGGCCTTTCTCCGTTTCTGGCTTTAACCTGCTTGTAGTAATCGTCTTCGCATATTCTGTTTTCCTTCCTGACAGTAGCTGTTCCATCAGGTTGTGATTTTCTGTGGAGTGTATGCGATTCAACCGATGAGCCAGTGCTTTCTTTGAGTAACGGCCGGTAATCCTCCTGAATCTTCAACCGCATGCGCTGTGCAACGATTGGATTCCTGCGCCGTCAGCTTCAACAACCAGCACACATTCCAGTTTAAACGTTTCGGGACCAGTTCATGTCAAAAATAAAATTTCCAAGGCTGTACAGGATCCATCCCTGTTTATACTGTTCTACGGGCTGAACAACATGCGGATGGTGGCCAATAATCAGGTCCGCGCCCCAATCAATCGCTTTCCGGGCAAGCTGAACCTGTTCCCATGAGGGAATATGGATATACTCATTACCCCAATGGAAACTGAGGCAAATTAAATCGACCTCACGTTTTCTCAAACCGTCAATAGCATGTTTAACGGCCTTTTCTGAAAGTGAGGCATAACAGTCATCATTTTGAATATCATGTACAGCATTAAACGCTGCAAATCCAAAAGTACAATTCTCTTTTTTTATAATGGAAAGGTTCGATCCATGGAGATCATCAAAAATGCCGACTGTTTCAATCCCATCGTTTTGTAATGCCTGAACGGTATGATGAAAACCGGCTTCTCCAAATTCCAGGATGTGATTGTTGGCAACAGAAACAACATCAAACCCGGCCCTGGACAACCACTTGCTGAAAGTTTCATCCCCTGCAAAAAAATCTTTATTACATTGATTTTTTATAGTTGAGCTGACCAGGGGAGCCTCGAGGTTGCCAAACAGAATGGAATCATTTTTATCGAACTGTTCAAAAAAAGTGTACCAATGCTCGCCCCCGGTTTGTCGGAATTTACTGCCGGTGCCAATTCCCAATGTATGCTGGCGGTCGGCAGGAAGAATATCACCGGTTAGAAAAAGTTTTGGCATACCTATATGGATTTACATCATTCCGCGTCCCGCCAGCCTGAAGTAGTTCCAGGCTAAAATCAGCCCGACTGCACCTATCAAGTACAATTTCCACCAGGGAAATTCATTCCGGTGTTTGATGCCGATGGCAATTAAAATAAAGAAAGCAGGCATGGCATTATATCCAAACCGAACCGCTGTAAAAAGTGCAGTAACACCTAAAATGAGCGTATAGCCAACTGCAAATCCCCAGACCGCCAAACTCTCACTCATGTTCTGTTTCATCACCTTCCAAAAACCGACCAGACCGAAATAGATCAAGAAATTCCAGATCATTAAACCTGCAATCCAGTAGTAGGTATCGTCATGTGGAAGGGTTCCCAAGCGGCAAATAGACCATGGATGGAAAAGGGGCTATAAAAGAGAGAACCACAAAGGTTGGAATGCCCACAATGGAGGCCATTGTATTCTCTTGAGCAATACTCCTGATTCGGGCTTCTGAGTAGTCAAAAACACCCGAAACACGTTCTACGTAGTAATCAACTTCCCCAAACGCATCGATGAAGTAGAAAAAACCCAATATGATAATTGTACTCATACTTAAAGAGATCAGTACACTGCCCTTTATGCGATTCATGAAATATATCCCCACCACGAGCGAGACCATCAGCGCCCCGGCAGCCGTTCGAAACAGAAACAGAATGGAGACAGAGGAGATCAAAACAGCAAGTTCCCAGAGTTTGATCCTGCCCTTCACAACGCTTTTCGTCAGCAGAAAAATACCCACCATGGAGAGAAAGACCACAAATTCCTCTTTCAGAATTACGGAGCTGTAAAATAGTGATAAGGGGAAAAAGGCGATCAGTATTCCGGCAAGTCTCGCAGTAGATTCATCGGTTATTAATTTGGCCGTTTTATAAGAAAAAAAGGCTGTTCCCGCTCCCATCAACGTCATAAACACTTTAGCGACAATGACTGATGACCCGGTAAACGTATAAACGAAACCCAATACAAACGGGACACCATAGTTGTCGGTATGTTCCAAATATTCACCAGCCAGATGCGGGAAAACCTGTTGAAAGTTGCCGGCTGCCAACAGTTGTGAAATTTCAGAAGCTACCCTGTGATATCGGGTTGCATCTACTGCTCCCACATAAAACGGCCGGTCCCAGGTGAGTTCTGCAACCATCACAATGGCGGCCATGAACAACAGCCTTGTACCCCACGCCATCCAGAAGATCTGCCGGCCATAATCGGTTGAAGTAATTTTTACCGGATCTGACACTTACGATGTTCACAATCACAAAATAGAATGCCAGGAAAATCAAATTGGCAAATAACCAAACCGGTGAAATCATGCGGGTTCCAAAAAAAACAACCAATACAATATTGATAATTAAAGCAGCCCCAATAGCTGTATAGGAATAGTTTGCAGGCCAGTAAACCGGTGAGTATTGGTTCTTCAACACTGTTCTGTTATAGTACCTCTTTATAGATTTTGTACAGTTTTTCGATGTGCTTCTCGATGGTAAAATTCTCCAGCGCCCATTTTTTTCCTTTTTCACCCAGTTCTTTGCGCTCTTCCGTGTTATGGATATAATACTCTATTTTTTCTGCCAAATCCTCTTCATTTTTTGTTTTGTAAAGTTGTGCATAGCTGCCCCCGTTCGTTATCTCTTTAAAAACCGGAAGATTATTCACAATAACAGCAGTAGAACTCATCATTGCTTCCACAACAGCGATGCCGAAAGTATCTTTATTTGACGAATAGATAAATATATCCAAGGAGGATAAAATAGATGGCACATCGGTTCTTTTACCCAAAAAATGAATATTATCCAGTAGTCTTCTGGATTTACAATATGAAATACATTCATCTTGAAAATGATACCCCTGTGCAGCGCCAGTAAACACAAAATGAAAATTCGGATTGTTACGAATAACTAAAGCAAGTGCTTTACAGACTGTTATCTGATCTCTTACATCATTAAAATTACCAATCATACCGCCCATTATTTCATCATTCAACAACTTCAGTTCTTGTCTAAGCGTATCCTTTTCATCTCAAATTTTCTATTGTCTATACCATTATATAGTACTGCATTTGGTTTTTTTACATTGAAATTTGTTTCATAGTTTTTTTTTACCTCCTTTGAAACTGAACAGCAGGTAATCACACAAATTCAATGCAGTCCTCTTTAACAGGTCTGACCAAATATTACTTTTAAAATGAAAACTATGAACAGTATAAACCACTTTGATTTTACAGTTAATAGTAGCCAATTTTGTGTAAAGCACATCCAGTGGACTATGTACATGTATGATCTGATAGCGATTACTTTTTATTAAATGATGAAGTTTATTCAAAAAACCAACTTTGAAATTATCTCTTCGTATCTTAATAATTTTTTCAAATCCTTCCTGCCTCATGAGTTCCTCTAATTGCCCACCCTTTGAAACCAGTAAATGATAATTATTTTTTACAGAATTATCATTTCTAAGAAGATCATATGTTAAAACTTCTGCACCCCCGATATCAAATGAATTAAATAGTTGGAGAACTTTTCATATAAATTATTTTGAGAAGGGTTTATAAAATATTTCTACAAATTATAAATCTGATGAAGTAGAATAATTAAGGCCCCTTTGAACTTTTTATTTTACTATCCAAAAGTGTAAAAATTAATACAATTCATTATTTCAAAAATATAATATTAATAATATTCAATAGAATTAAGCTACTCATTTTTTAAAAATTCGATTACTGTATTTATAATACGCCTTGCTACACTGTCAGGAGAAAAGTTCACATCATAAAATTTCATGGCATTTACAGATATGAAATGACGAAGTGATTCATCTTCCAATAACATATTACACTTCTTTACCAGATCTGACAAATCCGGTTTTATTTGAACAAAGTGAACTCCATCAATCATTGGATTAGGAAATGTTATTGGAATTTTTTTGCATATAACAACTGCACCAAGGGCCATCGATTCGAATAATCGATACGACAATACACCAAAACCTGGTACTTCAACAGATATTTTTGACCGTTGTAATTCTTTTAAGTACTCAGGTGTAATTACTTTATTGAAACCTCCTACAAATCCAAAATCAGCGCCATTTAAAATATTAACTACTTTTTCTCTGTATGGCTGGCTATGAGTTTGATTGCCATATCTACCGTATACATCTATATCTTTTTTAACTTTACCATCTAAATAAATTTTCCTTGCCTTCCCAAGGAGTTTTGTATTTTTCACCCCCAAACAAAGAGGCGTTATTTTATCAGAACTTAAATTTTCAGGAGCCATCAACTTAAAGTATAGATCAGTCTTCTGCATCATTTTCTTCTGAAACAACTGTAAAATCAGAACAGTCCAGAGCAGCTAATACAATTTTATCTTTATACTAAAACTTTATAACCTCTCCATAAATATCATGTCTATTTTGGGGTTTTAATTTATCACCAATATTTTGAATTTCCCTCTCGGAAACTGGAAAGCCTCCATGTATAAAATAATCGAACTCATGAGATGCATCAAAGTATGTAAGAGGCAAATATCTTTTAATTGCTTTTTTAATTGGCTCAACCCTGTAGGTTTTTCTGGAATATTTTTTCGGCCAAATAACCTGAATTCCACTCGTGTTTTTTAAAGGCAGTTGCTTTTCAAAATGTAGACGATCATAAAATGGAATAGTGTATCCTGGTCTTGCATACCAGTTTAAATTTTTCAAATAACTAAAATATTTCATATTCAGAACTTATCCCTTTTTTTAAACTTTTATATATTCTCCCATATAAACTAATTATAAAAAACTTTTTCGCATAAACAGATAATCAATCATTTCCAATGAACCTAAGACATCTTAAATGAATTAGTATGGGATTGATAATTATTTAATTTGAACCCACTTCAAAAAATCTTCCGCTCTTATCTCTGCCGAATTCTCTTTTGCGATACGTTGGGCATTTTCAATCCACTCCATTTCTTTTTTTTCTGATAACATAAGTTCTTTAAGTTTTTGGGCATATTCTTCTTTTGTATTACAGACAAAAACCGGTTCCCCAAAATCATCGTAATCATCATGTATTTTATTAACAATTACCGGTTTACCTAACCCTAAATACTGGTATATCTTGTTGTGGTGAGTATAAAGTGTGTATTCACATCTTTTTTCTATAGTTAAACCGACATTCCATCTCTCAAACAACTTCCGTTAATTTATCAAATGGAAATAAACCCAAGGTGTTTGACATTCGGTTTTTGAAATATTTTTGTAAAAAGTGAACTTGCTCGAATTTCATCTGTAATTTTCCTGCAAATTTCATAATAAACAGAAGCTACATCCGTGATGGAATCAAGTAGTTGCATGTCGGATCTGTCATTCAAATTCCCAGCCATACCTGCGATATATTTATCATTACTAAAAGCGTGATTAGCCATTGATTCATGATTCCATAATTCCAGGTCTGCAGTATTAGGCCAATAACGAATGTTCTCATGCTCAATACCGAAATATTTTGGAAGATATCTCTCAGCAAGATTTTTACTCGTAGCTAACACAATATCAGCTCTCCCAACGAGTGCTATTTCTTTAGAATGATTTTTTTCATACTGCAGAAATATTCGGATCACGTATTAAATAAATAACCTTCTGAGATTCATTTATATAATTCAAAAACAGTTCTTGGTTTGGATCTGTTAAGAAAACAGTGTCAAATTTTTTAAAAAATTGAGCCCAATACATTTTTTTTAAAATAGTCTCAGCGGATCTGAATGGGTATTCTTAGCTTCCCAAGTGTGAAGCTGTAAAAAGATTTCCATTTCAGCGCTGCATTACCCGGTTTTTTAATTGGAAAATGCTTTCACCCCACTCAAAAAAAGAAGACTTGTCTCTTTATGTTCCCTGCAAATAGCTTCAACTGTAGCCCGCCGGGTAAAATTATCAAAATCAGCCGTACTTAGAACGATGAGTAGTTTTTCCATCTACAGCTCTGTCAGGGTTTTCGCAAATTCCCGGTAGTTCGTATCTGCATTAAAATTTTCTTCCCAGTTTCTCTTTGCGGCCAGCCTTTTTTTAGAGAGAATGCTCCTGTTGGAGATAATTTCTCTCAAAATGTTGGAAATCTCATCTGGCCTTGCATCCTTTGAAATCAGCCACCCGTTTTCTTCATTTACAATTTCAGAAGTTCCCCCCACATCTGTAGCAAGAACCGGAACTCCCGCAGACTGAGCTTCCATAATAGAGACCGGGATTCCCTCGGAACTGCTTACATTCACAAACAAGTCCACCGGCATCGTTCGATAGTGTTCCATCACTTCTTTATTGGGTATAATTCCGTGAAGTTTCACGATTGCCTTATCATATATCTTTTCGGTAATGACCTTTTTCAGATCATCCATTAAAGGCCCGTCACCAAAATGGTCCCAGAATATTTTGATATTCAGGTAGATTTATGACGCTGTCTGTGCTATCGCTCTTGCTATCAAATCTACCCGTTTAACTTCCCGAATTCCAGAAACGGAGACAATTCTAAACCCATTACCTTCTGACGCTTTCGATCTGAATCCCAGATCTTTTACACCCAGTCGGGAAATACTATACCTTTTCTTTATAGCCGGGATAGTTTTCAGATAAATAGTGATACCCATCTTTCGGAAATAGAAATAAGCTCAGACAACCTATTCGAACCCCGAGGCACTTCCAGGAGCTATGTGGCGATGGGAGTTCCTCATCATAAAGATCAAATCGGTGGGCACGGCTTACCAGTTTTGTATTTTTTAATATTCTTCCCAATGCTACGGTTGTAATATGAAACCAATACGTATAGAACAACACATCATCTCTGTCAAGTTCATGAGAGTTAATATAAGCTTTCAAAAAACTCGCTCTGTCCTCTGCCATGCCCGACCACCCAAACACACGTTTTAATCCTGTGGGATGGAAGTATCGCTGTGGTTTTTGAACAAATTGGTATATAGAGGCCTATTGCTGTCAAATGCCGGAAGCAATCCTTTCCACAGGTAGTGTTTGCTTCCTGTTGGTTTTCCTTGCAGATATTCAGCATATGAATCATCAACAACTACATTGTCGGGTAATAATCTTTTATCATTCAATTTCCTGCCAGGTAAAATGATCACGTTGGTAAATTCTTCAGAAAGATACGAAATCTCAGTTTCGAGAAATGTTTCGGTTTTTCCGAATGGAAATTCCTCAGTAAATAGTAATATTTTTTTATTGTTTAGATACTTCATCTACTTTTATAGTGTAATCATTTTTGTAGGCAACTGCCGCCAATCCCGTAATCATACTACCTTCTGTAAAAGTTTTGGGCTTGGTATCTATTTTGACCAGATATTTGTAAAAAGGAATTGCTAATAATTTCAAAAATCTTCTCTGCATCAGACTGAAAGGAGCTCTTATAACCCATAAACCTAACATTTGTGCCATTGCTGCATGCCAGCCACCAAGAGGGCGTATTTTTATTTCAGCAAAACCTGCCTCTTCTAAATGCTTTTGCAATGAAAAAGGTGTATATCTGTACTGATCATTTGGCACTTCGTGTAACGGCCACAAAAACGGTATAGTTAAAAACAGGTGCGATTGATTTTTTAAAACCCTGAAAACTTCATTCAAAATAATGTCAGGATCTGGGCAATGCTCAAGAACTTCTGTTGCAATTGCACAGTCAAATAGATTACTCTGGAAGGGCATTTTCAAACCATCCCAGGTATAGTCTGGTTTCACTGAATCATCGTAATTTATTGCACCTTCGATATCAAGTCCTGAATACTTGGAAACTTCTGAATTCATCATAATGAACTCTTTATAGGCATTTTCCCGCAGCCTGCATCCAGAAGATGGCCATTTAATAACGGCAGGCATTGCTTTAATGCTTTAAGAATTGAACTACGTGCATAAAATCTATCTATGTTATTCTTACTTAGCTTTTTCAGAAAAAAATTCTTGTCCATCTATATTTTTTATTGCTGCTTCATGTTTTTACAACTGTAAGTATCAAGGTGCAATCATTAAATTCTTCAGCCTTCTTCTAATGCCAATTTTACTTCGAAATAACCCATATCTAAAACGTAATCCATATAACTTTATAGACCATTTTGCTTTTAGTTTCTCTGAGTTTGATAAACTGTCGCTTTTATCAACAAGGGATATTGCGGATCGAATTCAATTCGTCAGTGGTTTTTAACCGATCTGAAATTTTTTGTCCATCGTATAAACGAAAAATACCAACGGGAAAATCTACATGTTTTATTTTATGCCCTCGTCACGAGAACTCACCCATAGTTCGTATCCATCGTAAAGTGATTATCTTTATTCAACCCGCCTATCTTTTTATACTCTTTTATATTGAATAGCGCACTTTGCTGAAAGCCATTTCCCTTCCTCCAATAATTTGCTATGTCAATATATTCCTTAAAGTTATTTATGTTACTGATACTTGTGTATTCCCTGCTTCTATCTTTATTTGTATGTATTAAATGGCCAACTATTAGCGTCTTTTCATCAGCCTTTTTCAAGTACTCAACACATTTCAATAACGCCCCTTCTGCCAGCAGGTCGTCGCTGTTAATCCAGTTCCCCCATTCACCGGTGGCCTGCTCAAATCCTTTGTTGATGGCGTGGCTCTGCCCCCGGTCCGGCTCGCTCGACCCAGTAATTCAATCTCATTGCTCATACTGTTTGACAATCTCCACACTGTTGTCAGTACTCCCACCATCAATAATGATATACTCCAGGTTCGGATAATTTTGATTGAGCACAGAGAGAATTGTCTCTTCCAGGAATTCTCCCTGGTTATAGCTGGGCGTTACGATGGTAATCTTCGGCCACTTTTCCGGGCCAATATCAATATTATCAGTTTGTTTGACTTCTATCCAGGGCCAACTTTCTGTTTTGCTTTGTACACTTTTATGTGCCATTAAAAGCCCACCTTTTTTAAATAACCTGGAACCGTTTCAGTGAAGCGTCATGCACCGGGTAAACTCGTGATAGTGTTTGAAATTTAGGAGCAGTAACCGGGATAGAAATACCTTTGTGGCATACAAGTATTTTAACGTTATTTTTTTAGTGTGATTGACAATCCTACCAAGCCAGCCCTTTTCAGCCATTTCCATTTTTATAATTTCTTTTCTGTAATGATACCGCTTTGTATTATCGGTGCCAAAATGTACCATAGATGGCCACACATCCATTCCATATTTTTTATAGTTGCACCATCTGTTCATTACATCAATTTCAAATTCCGTGGCACCGTTGATGTTCCGCGTGCCTTCGTTTAACTGGTTCAACAGCAGGTATGTTGTTGCGAAGCCATCGCCAGGCCACCGAAGCGGCTCATCTCCCATTTTTTGAGTACCTGTTTTGATATTTGTAAATCGAGGCATGCCCAAGTCATCATACTCTTTTGTGAGATCTGCTGCATCTCTAAATATTTTTTAAGCCCTGTTTCATTTTTTTTGTAAATAGCAGATACCGCCGTTGAACCGAGGCACATTATCCAAAGAATATCTCTTTCAAAACGTCTTTTTTGTCGGAAAAAGGCGGCACTCCTTCATCGCATCTGATTGAAGCATTTCTCCCGAAGACACCAAAGTCCGTAATTCTTTAGAAAATCGCCAGTACCGAATCAATATCTTTTATAACCAAACAATCAGCATCTACAAAAATCGTTTCCTCGAATGGGCTGTATTCAGGCAATTTTAACTTATAAACGGTACCCATCCTCCAGCTTATCATGCTCAATAATCCACCTGGTCAAAATGGCGGGATAGATTCTCGTCCGGTTTGTCTGTTACCACTACAAACAAGTAGCCATTACCTCCGTTCAGCCTGTAAGTTTGCACAAGATTAATGGCCAGGTATTTGTAGCAGTCCCCAACGGCAATCGTTATGAACCCTTTATCCTGCATTAATGAACAGTTAATTGTTTATAAATTTCAATATAGTTTACCGCCTGATGAGATAATGCAAAACTTTTCCTCGACCATACTTCTTGCAATTCTTGCTAAGTAATTCTTTTTCAGATAGTACTTTTTTGAATTTGCATTAGCACAGTTCGGCTTGCATTACCGGTTTCAGGACAGATACCGTATACGGTTTCCCCGTCTTTAATCATATCCGGAATGCCACCCGTATCAAAACCGGCCGCACGGAACTCCAGCACGCCATCGCTTCCAGGCAGGTTTGCCCAAATGTTTCCTGCCAGTGAGGGGATTACAAAAACATCGGCTGCAGCTATAGATCCAAGATAAAAATAGATCGTTATTGATATTTCCAAGATGAAGATGATCTGGTTTACGATGTAACCGGTAGATTCCCCGAACCAAATGAGAGAAGGAACAGATCGCTTCTTGTTCTTTTAATATCTGTATTGCGTTTTCCAACTCCAGGTAACCTTTCCGGCGGTTTAAAACACTGGGAGCTCCAAAAAGAATTACTTTTTTACTGTCCGGAATACCCAACAAAGTACGAATACTTTTTTTATCTCTGGGTTTAAATAATTTATGATCCACGCCCAAGTGAACAGTTACAATCTTATCCCTTCGAACATTCACTTTCACCAGCTACAGCTGTAGTCCAGTGACTTATTTCCTGCAATTACTATATTTTTTGCATTGATATTTTTTAAAGCTCTTTTTTTTCAGTAAAAGTTAATCGAGATAAGTCGTTCTCATTGTTAGATTGTAACTGGGGACAAGCACCACAGCACGACCTGAATTTTCCACAGTGCTCATCGTAGTGGCAGCCGCCTGTAAATGGATTCATATCATAAAGTCCATACTATAGGTTTTCCTACGTTTTGAAAAAAGTAGGAATATCTATAAATCTTGAAACCCAGTGAAGGTGGTAGATATCTGCTTCGGGCAGCTGTTTCAGTAAGTCGTTTTGATACTGTGATCTGTGATGGGTAAAGAGTTCTGTATCTTTGCCTCTGGGTATTTAGAAAAATCTTTTTTGATCCTTTTATTTTCCAATACATTCGTTTCAGTTTCCTGCCAAACTCTTGTCTGGCATGAAACAGGTTTCATGCTTAATGTTATCAGAACCATCCATAGAGAAAATGGAAGATTGAATGCCTTTCTCAAGTAAGCCTTTTTGAGTTTGCATAGCTATCGCAGCACCTCCTTGTTTAGAGGAAGTGGATATATGCACAACTCTCAACACATTATTCGATGGAATAGAAACTGATTTCTTTTTCTAAATGAATAATGGAAATGATTAAAAAACACAGGCCTCATTATTTTTTAAGCAGTTTTTCATAATAATGAAACCCTTTAACCTTGTACAAAAAAATATAAATCAACAACAAATAGGACACCCATTTCTCTGTTATTACATTTAACCTTCTCCATACTCTCATGGCACTATTTTTTTATTAGCCTTCAATATTGTTGAATAAGCCAAAATGATGAGAAGACATATAAATCTTCACATCTTTGAGGCAATAGTTTCCAGATTTGGTAAATGAATTTTGAGTCTTTTCAAACAAATACTCATCGAGACTTTCATATGCTCTAAACTCAATGAGTTACTACCAATTGTTTCGTGTGCTAAGGGTAACCTCCAAGTAACAATCTGGATTATTAATAAAACTATAACTCAAATTCACTTGTAAAGCTCGTATATGATAGTCCCAATCCTGGAAACTTAATAGTTTTTCATCATAGTAAAGATCATGTTTCTTTATTGATTCCGTTCTCCAAATCACTGAATGTGGCGCCAGGAGGATCCAGCTTTCAAAAAACGAAATATATCAGGTTCATCATTTTTTACATTCCATAAAATTTTAGTATCACCTGGTTTTTTATAAAAAAGTCGTGTAAAAAAACAGAGAAATTTAATCCGTTATTTTTTCTCATATATGATACTCTATTTATATACAATCAGGTAGTTAACAGATCATCTGAATCCAAAAAAATTATAAATTCTCCTTCTGCCTTATCTATACCAATATTCCTACAAGTCGGAGCACCTTTTGGTAATGTATTTCTTTTATACAATTTGATACGACTATCGGTAGCGTAAATATTTTTTTAGCTTCTTAAGCGACGCATCTGTGGAACCATCATCAACAACAATAAGCTCCCAATCTTGATAAATTTGATTCCTTACAGAATCTATAGTTTCAGATATTAATTTTCTCTATTGTACAGAGGAACTATAACAGAGACAAGACCACTTTTGATGTTCATTATAAATCATTTCTTGAACCCTAATGATGAAAGCACCCTTTTCGGGTATATATATCAGAAAGTAAATCCTTCATATTTCTCTTGCCATTGTTCAATCATACGTTTCTCCGTTTCTCTCCGCACCATCATCCAACAAAATAATTGAATCTTCTGATAATTTATCGAAAAGCAATGGCAACACACCATAACGTGGATTGTGGGTTTCTTCAGATATATCAAAAAGATGAGCCGGTGGTCCATCAATGAATTAACAGATCTATATCACGTATACTTTTAAGTTTATCCGATTCATCTATGCTGTAACATTTAAATTTAGAATTACCATTTCTGTATTTTTTCAAAGGTGCATGAATAATTTCTATATTATTGCTAAGATTATGTTTTTTTACCATTTTTCAGTTTTTTCAGCATATACTTCGTCATGATCTAATGAAAATATTTTTGCGTTTTTCACGTTTAATTTTTCAACACTATAACCGGCAATAACAGTTGATACTCCACTCCCAGCTTCTACAATCATTTCGGTCTGTGATCTTTCATAATTTTATATATTAGATTTAAAAAATCAGGAGAAGCGGCCCATTTTCTTGTTTTCTCAAGAGGATATGCGGGAGATATAAACTGATACAAGGAGATTAGTGCCTCCAATTGTGAAAAGGTGTTAAAGCTATACTCAAATGCTGATTTATCCAAAATCTATCTTCGAAGCCCTTGTAGTTTATTATTAAATTTATAGTACAAATTATAAACATAAACCATCAATCCATTCAGGATCAAAACATAAATAATAAATGACAGTAAAATTGGAAACTATCTCAGAACAAAAAGAAATGATATTGATGCTTTTACAAATGTAAATATCGAAGTGAGAAAAAATATTTTTTTATTTATCAGACGTTTGTCATTCACGTTTTGGATTTTCTAAGTAAGAAGCCTCGGCAAACAGAAGACCTAGCAATTTTTATACTTTTTAATTTTGTCAATTTAAACTTCTAATTTATTGCAAAGAAGATAGATCTGCTTTAACAATCAAAATTTTACTACTACTCTTATTAAACATTTGATCTTTATTGATCTCAGTTTATTTAATCCATTCCTAATATTTGTTATCAGATATGATTTGTTGTTGTGTAATGTCTATTGTTTTCATTCTCATCATGCTGAATAATGACATGACAATTGATATTGCCATTCCTGCCGAGTAGTTGCCGTCTGAAAACGCTACACAATACTGCCAAATTTGAGTAACCTTCCCAATATATCTGGATTTAACATCGGATAATAGCCAGTTGCTTCGTATCATAGTTTAATCTTAACTTATAACAGTGTTTTTTGCATGACCTAAAAAAAACTTGTTAATTACCGATCTTAAATTAATTTTTACTAGTTATTTTTTTAAAATTTCTTTTATTATTTGTATTCTTTTTAGTCTTTAAATCAATACTTTCATGATATTTAATTTTTAATTCCTCTCTTGCATTTTCAATATCACCTTCAGCGCCAATAAATTTCCAAAAATTCACAAAGTCATTTTCAAAACTTTCAACTTGTATATTTATATATTTTTTATCTTTTCGGAGCAACTCAATATTGTTGTTTTGTGTATCGATAAATTCATATGCGAGTTTACGTTCCATTTTCTCTCTTCTCAATCTCATTTTCATATTTAGGGGGGTATTTGATATGATTTATATACGCATACGTTATTCTGGGACCGTTACGCTTCAATTCTTTTCAAAAAACTTTCAAGCCGTTTTATCCCGATCTCTATTGAGATGGAATGTATTTTGCTTTACTACCATATATCTTATCAAGTGTCACCAAGATGAAATGCAAGCCTGCTGTCGATCTCAATGTGATTTTTCGGATATTCAAACCTCGAATTACCTACCATATTACATCGGCTTTCAGTGAGCGACAGAATAATTTTTCATGTATTTACAGGCCTTTGCCAAAGCTGGCGATCCTGTTCTGCCGGTGCATAAAACAAATCTCATTTCATAATTTATTTGATTTTAAATATTTTAGGATGGCAGGAAAGTAAAGGAGAGCAAAAGTGTTGCCCCAAAGCGCCCACATCCACCGAGTATAATTGACTTTTTATGTAATACTTTCTTACATTTGGTGTTTTTGAAAAATTTTTGTTTTTCTTGCGTACATGAATAGAGCCTTTATCATAAGATTTTTCAAAACATCTAATTTCCATGAACAATCTGCTAATAAAAAATTTTTGAATATCTAACAAATTACTGAATCGAGTTTGCTCATCCACATTTAACTCTTTGTGAGAACTAATTTGTAAAAAAACCATTTTAATCTCCTTCGATCCTATACTTGCTTTTACAACGAGGTCCACGTCTTGTGGGGATCTGATGTATGTTCTTCTATCCTAAGTTATATTTGCCAATACTCACTTTACTCTTGGCTGTCATGTGAGTACCCTTTCAAGGCTGAGGTTCGTTCCACAAAAAAAAATGAGGGAAATTTGTTATTTATTTCATAATCAGGATCATTCTCAACCTAACATCTGTTCATCTGTTTCTCTGTTCGATATTAGATATTCAATTTCAATTATAAATTTTGAACTTCCGCCATACGGCTGAACCGGGTTTTTATCTAGTCTACTTCGTCAATTCGTTATAAGAACCCTCTTCAATCAACTTTCCGTGATCTAATACATAAATGATATCCGCATTCTGGATTGTAGACAAACCGGTGTGCAATCATCACCACAGTCAGCGATCCTTTCAGTCCGTCAATCCCTTCCTGGATATACTGCTCCGATTCGGAATCAAGTGCACTGGTGGCTTCGTCCAAAATTAAAAGATTGGGTTCCTTAAAGAGTTCGCGTGCTATAAACAAGCGTTGCCGTTGGCCACCTGAGAGCCTGACGCCGCGATCTCCCACAACCGTTTCAAATCCGTCCGGCAGATCTTGAATAAAAATATCCGCGTATGCTTTTCGGGCCGCTTCCTCAACACGTTTTCGCATCTCCGGATCATTAGCGTAATCGCCTTTCCAGAGGGAGATATTGTTGGCAATCGTATCGTCAAAAACTACCGTTTCCTGGGAAACGTACCCGATCTGTTTCCGCCAGGACAATCTCTGAATATCTCTACCAGAAACGCCGTCTATATAAATATCGCCCGATTGCGGCCTCAGCATCAGTGTTAACAGATCGGCCAGTGTCGTTTTACCGGCTCCCGATTCTCCCACCAGGGCAACCGTTTGATTGACCGGAATGGTGAGAGAGAGATCCTGAATCACCGTTTCTTCCTTCATATCATACGCAAAATTAACGCTCTCAAACCGAATCTCCTTCGAAAGCGGGCCGATATCCACTTCGCCGTCTATCTCTACACTTTCAGATGTAGCTGTAAACTCCTCCTCCACCATCTCCAGCGAGCCGATCACATTCATCGTCCCCTGCCAGCTCTCCTGCACGGTAATCGTGGCACGCATCCCCCGGTGAAAGAGCAGAAGCGCCACGGCTATCGGCCCGATGGATGCCCCCAGCCAGAACACCTGGATCGCCACAATGCCGATCATAAACACAATGGATACCGGCTCTTTAATCGCCGTGGTAAAGGCATTGGCAATCTGCTGGCGCATCCGGTACCCGGCCAGTTTATGAACGCTCTCAATCACACTTTCCCGCAGGTGATCGTTCTGCCCGGTGGAGGTGATATACTTGAACGCCTGGAGCGTCTGCACCAGGAACTTGTTCAGGTTGGAAGCTTCCCTGGCCGTTTTCCTGGACAGTTTGGTCACATAAACATTCAGCGTTTTGAAAAGAATTAAAAGAATCGCACCCACACCTATCGCCATGAGTGCAAAATTCCAGGTGATAAAGAAAGCAAACACCAGGTAACTGGCAGCCATAATTACCTGGGTGAGAAACGTCAAAAACTTATTAAAAGAGCCGATGGATTGCTGAATCTGTCCGTTAATCACATTAATAAAATGCCCGGTGTTTCGCTGGATAAAGTAGCGGTAGTCCATGCTGTTGTAAGCGTCATACATTTTGGTTTTCAACTCCCGCATGAGCTGAGATTCCAGGTATCCTTTATATCCGCCTTCGGCAAATTTCAGAAGCCCTTTCCCGACAAATACAATCCCGATAAAGATGAGAATGGTACTGATGGAATCTGAGGCTCCAAAAAAAGAGAGAACAGCGTTAATCGCCTGCATGGCCAGGTTGTCGTAATCGGCTGTGGCAGAGTCCGCGGCTTCAATGAGCGGCAGCAGAAGGGAGATGCCGAGGCCTTCAGCCAGGGCCGTAAGAAGAGTCAAAGCAAAAATGATGTACATTCTTCGCCCCAGGTATCGGCGGTAGACGCTCAGGTAGTACTTGATGTTGGAGAAGATTCGAAGGTTTCAGGTTTGCGATTTGTGATTTGCCGGTTTGTGCATTGTGGATTGTCGATAAGCGTTATTCAGGTACTTGCTTATGGTCAACTGTCAGTGTTTCAGTTGTATTGCAGGTTTCAGCGTTTCAGGTTTCAGGTTTCAGGTTTCAGGTTTCAGGTTTCAGGTTTCAGGTTTCAGGTTTCAGGTTTCAGGTTTCAGGTTTCAGGTTTCAGGTTTCAGGTTTCTCAACTATGTTTAAGGTTCAAGATCCAAGGTTTAAAGTCAAACCTAAAACCTTAAACTTTAGACATTGAACTTATTTCCGGCGGGCGGGAAGGATTCAAGGTTCCATGTCCAATGTTTAATGTTCTCAGTATTCAAACATTGAATCTTAAACGTTAGACATTGCACTTTTTAATCATTGAGGCATACAACGTTTATTTCTGAAATCTTTTTTAAAGCTTCATCGTTGGTTAAAAAAACATCTGCATTATGAATGACAGCAGTGGATATTTGTATAGCATCCGGTGTTCGTATTGCATATGCAGCTCTTAATTTTGCAGCTTGGTCTGAAATTTCATGATTCACTTCAAACGTGGTCAAACCTTCAGAATTCAATAAAATATCTCTGTATTGTGCGGCTAATTTTTCATTACCCGTTCTGTATGGATGAACCAGAACTTCCAATAGGGTTATATTTGTTGTTATAGCTTCAACTTCTCCCCTTTCAATATCATTAAAGATCTTCTTTACAATCTTTCCATAATGCGGGTGTGCCTCCATAAAATAGATAAATGGAGCGGTGTCAATACACACTTTTTTATTTATTCCGGATTATTCACCAAGAAATTTGGTTGTGCACAAGGCGAAGAGGAAATGGTGACGGAAGAGTACCTGAGTACCCTGAGTAAAGCATTTCAAATTCAACGCAGTGCACGGGCAAATTTCGCAGCCATTTACCACAACATTCAAATTTGAGCTATGCTCATTTTCCGAGGTATAGAATAATTTCTGTGACTTAACTTCAATTTTATACTATTTCGTGAATAATTCGGAATATGAGCTTCTCCTTTAATCCCAGGAATTTCTCTCCTTTTGAATATAATCTTGTATTTCAATGTTTTTCCAAACCTCTGCACCTAAACCATCCAGTTCTGTAATCTTTCGTTTACCGGATGTTCTGCCAATCTGTTTTTTTAACGTAGCAGTTAATAATTCAACTAAATGTAGTTGCTGCTCAGGTTTAAGATTGCCTATTCCTTCTACATAATCTTCATATGTCAATACATCATTTTTTTTACTCATCAAAAATCACCTATACATTCTGAATGTTATCATTTAAACCGTACTCTACTCTATTGATAACCTTTAAATTGATTCAATTTCGAATGTATTTTAATCATATTCAATACGATTGTCCAACCTGTCTGCAAATATGGAAGAATAATAGGTTTCAGGGTTCAGGTTCATAAGGTTCATGATCCAAGGTTTAAAGTCAAACCTAAAACCTTAAACTTTAGACCTTGAACCTTTTCCCGGCGGGCGGGACGAAACCGTGTTCAACACCAGAACGTTGTGCCCGCCGATTCCAACCCCCACCCTGTCATCCCGAGTGAAGCCGAGTGTTTTTTCGAGGCGGAATCGAGGGATCTCCGTGATTCCGGCAGTAGCCCTGTCAACGTTCATCAATGTAACCCCTCGCAGTGGGTTTAAGGTTTCAAGTCTAAGGTTTAAAGTTTCTGTGTTTGTCAACCTTGAACATTAAACCTTAAACATTGAACCGCGCGCAGCCCCTCGAAGTCATTTATCATTATCAATTCACGCCCACCGCCTCGGGGCATTCGGTGTGTGGTGTTACCCATTCCCACGGCTGCAAACAGTTTACTTCGTTCCTGTTTTTGCCGTGGGCTATTGATTTTGTACCCCTTCGGGGTAAGATTGCCCGAGGGCAATCAATAGATCTCCCCTCCTTGTCCCCGACACGTGTTTTTGTGTCGGGGATAGGGAGGGGACCAAGGGGTGGGTCCTCCAAACCGCCGTACGGGACAAAAAATGTTCAATATGAGTATGTGATGCCCACCTCAGGACATTCCCTGCATCCTGTATCCTATATCCTGCATCCTGTACTCTGAACCTCGTACAGCTTCGCTTCCCTCAGTCCCATTGCTGAGCTTCGCCGTTTAAGGATTGTCAACCCTTAGACTCTGAACCTGACGATCACGACACAAGTTTGAGCACAGACCTCTTTACCGTATAAACGTCATATTACTATGCAGAGACTCGAGCAGTACACACGCCCGATCCCTTTTATATGTACAACTACACCGTTCATATCCCGCAGTTCGCCGGAATCGATTTTCACGCGGTCGCCGGGGGAGATCTGTTCTAACTGAATATCCTCCACATCCGGATGGCCGGTAATCCGTTTTACCGTTTCAATTTCCTCCTCCCGGATTACGGCGAGTTTTCCTTTCCAGCAAACAGATCGAAACACCGAGGGATACTGCAAGAGGTTCAGCCTTTCTTTTTCGGTTACCTTTGCAAGCAGGTACCCCGGTATCCAGGGCTTCACCACCGTCTTCCAGCGGTCGCTCCACTTCACGCGCTCCTCCTTCAGGGGATAAAAAATTTCAAAAAGATGGTTCTCATCCAGCCGTTCGGAGGCCTTTTTTTCATGGCGGGGTTCCGGGTAACATGCGTACCAATCTCGGTTTGGCCCTTCTGGTGAATCTGATTTTTGGGAAAAGGAGTTTCCTGGTAAATCTGTGTTCATGATGCGTCTAATATTCAATGATAACAACTGCCGGTCCTTTCAATTCTAGGCAGTCCGACTCCCTGTATCTTGGCATTCCTGGCAATGATGATCAGTGGTTTCTATTATCAGAATTAAAAAGATAGACGAATAAACAAACGGGGTCAAGGTCAATCATGAGTTTTCGTACGTTGAGCTTTTTTCTAATTTCGATTTAATGGCGTCTGTATATCAATTCTCATATCCAACAGGTCTTAATTCCTCTCATCTTTTTAGGATTGCAGAATAGATGTGGAATTTAGTTTAAGGTTTGTGGTTTTGTCAACCAAAACTTTAAACTTTAGACGTTGAACCTTTTCCCGGCGGGCGGGACGAAACCATGTTCAACATCAGTATGTGGTGCCCGCTGATTCAAATCACCCACCCCTGTCATCCTGAGCCACTAATTTTGCCCAACTGCGGGGCAACACCATTGAAGTGATAACATTGATATGTATCAAGTTTTGTGTTAGTCCCTTTTTAATGCGAAAAAAGGGACGAAAAACGCATCGGGAATAGAGATGTTCACATTCTATAGTTTTAAACTATGATTTGCTTTCAGTTCTTTCTTGCCGTTTCCATCGGTTTTCCCGCTATTCCCGCAAAACCTGATGATCAATTATAGGTCCATTAAATTCGGCCTTGATGGGTGGAGGAGTGGCATGGGTTGCGCCACAGCACGGGAGAAATCGCTCTGCGTGCTCACCTTGTGAGCATTCGCAGAGTGTACCCGTGCGTGCAAACCATGCCCGGAAGCCATCACAGCCGAGAGGTTTTGGATACTTTTGACGGTTCAAAAGTATCAAGACAGAACTGAATAAGGGCGTTTATGCTGTTTTAAGGCTTATTTTTAAATCTGTCACCGGTAGCAACTAATTTTGCCCAAAAGCGGGGCAACACCATTGAGGAAGAGACAGAAAATTTACCCGTAGTTCCAACTTTCAAGTATAAGGAAGATCTCTCATCCTTCGGCCTTGATTGGTGGAGGGATTGCATGGTTTGCAACACAGCACGGGAGAAATCGCTCTGCGCGCTCGCCTTGTGAGCATTCGCAGAGTGTACCCGTGCGGGCAAACCATGCCCCGGAAGCAATCATAGCCGGGAGTTTTTGATTCCTTTTGGCGGTCCAAAAGGAATAGGGAAGAAATGGTATGAGGCTTTTATGTTGTATCAAGACGTATTTTTATGAATCTGTCACTGGTAGCGCAGGCCATCAATATAGCCCCTCGAAAATATTCATCATTATCAATTTACATTTCCCGCCTCGGGGCATCTTGTTTGTGGTGTTACTATCCCCACGGCTGCAAAACCTTGCTTCGCTTGCTTTTTGCCGCGGGCTACTCACTTTATACCCCTAACGGGGTGAGATTGCACAAGTGCAATCTTTCATAAAAATCTTAAACTTTAGACATTGAGCTTTTTGCCGAAGCTATTCCGAACATCTCTTCACCATATTCAAAAACCGACTGGATATCCTCACTAAATTGGGACGAGACCCTTACTTGTTTTCTCTCTTTTTCAGCCATGATTCAAACTGATTCATCGATTCCTGTACACTGTAGAAGGGACCCTTTTCAGCATCCTCTATACCTTTTTTAAACTCTTCTTCGGTTAGTGATGTACCAGACGTAAATTTTTGGCTGCCTGTTTGTTCAGATTTTTTCTTCGTTTCCATAGAGGAGTATTAACTGTAATTATCAACACTTTTATAATGTACTATTTCAATATGTATTGCACAAAACATCATTACCGTTCTTCCGGACCCCGCATTCCCGGGGCAGGCTTGAACCAGGGATCCGTGCCATTGATACCGACCACTCCTGAACAATGTGTGGAGATCTCAACTGCGTCTAAGGTTCAAGGTTTAATGTTTCAAACCTTAAACCTTGAACTTTAGACCTTAAACATGTTCCCGGCGGGCAAGACAAAACCGGGTTCAATATCAAAACGTTGTGCCCGCCGAATCCAACCCCCGTCCCTGTCATCCCGAGTGAAGCCGAGTGTTTTTTCGAGGCGGAACCGAGGGATCTCATCAATATGGGCAGAATCCTTGACAACGTTCATCACCGCAGCCCCTCGCAGTGGGTTTAAGGTTTCAAGTCTAAAGTTTAAAGTTTGGGGTTTGTGAATTGTGGATTGTGGATAAACATTATTTAGTTACTTGCTTATTGTCAATTGCATACTGTTAACCGTTTGTCAACTGCTTTTTGCCTACTGTCAACTGTTTGCTGATTGCTGATTGCTGATTGCTGATTGCTGATTGCTGATTGCTGATTGCTGATAAATCATATTTTGTCAACTGTTTTTTGTCAACTGTTTATTGTCAACTGTATACTGTTGTTGTCAACCTTGAACATTAAACCTTAAACATTGAACCGCTCACATCGCAACGCTCGTGTTTTTGCCGCGGGCTACTGTCTGACCACCCCTTCGGGGTTGGATTGCCGGGGCAATCTTTGGGAAATTGCCACGGATACCCGTCAGAACGCTCTAAGCGGTCAGACGGGTAAACTTTCAACACATCTCCCCTCCTTGTTCACGACACGTATTTTGTGTCGGGAATAGGGAGGGGACCAAGGCTGACATTACCCATGTAATTTCAAATATGACTAATTTAGTCTATGTAAAGTATTGGTAATGCTTGACTTAAAGCTGTTAGGTATATTTTCGAAAAATATCCGTTTATCATTTTAAAAATAGATTTGCAATACGCTTTTTGAAAGAAGAATAATAGGTGCTTCAACATCCATTCATTGCCGTTTTAGAGTTGATTTATTTTAGGGTCAGAACAACTCCGGCCTCGAAAGAATTGGCGGATTGAGGGAGCCTGAAGATCTGCGGAGACCTTTTATCATACCGGCTCTTAACGATGTTAACAAGCTATAAACGCGGTGGACCATTGATAAAAGGTAGCAGAGATTCAGTGACCGCCGCCAATTCTTTCACCGCCTTGAATTTTTGGTTCTTTTGTTCCGAAGCATCAGGATGAACAAGGTGAACGTTACGGTTGATAGCCTATTATTATGAATGATATTCAACCTTTCCAATAAACCTTGATAAAGATATCATCTTAAAAATTGAGATTTTATGGGTAATGTCAGGGGACCAAGGGGTGGGTTCTCACAAAAACCACAAATTCCGTTTCCCGAACTCCGGCAGTGTCTCGCTCTTAAAATATGGGAACCGCCGGGCAACCATCTCCGGGTATTTCACCGTGACCGGGGTGGTCGTTACGCTGACGGATTGCCAGTCCAGGCGGCTGAACTGATACACCTGCCGCAGCAGCTCTTCCACCCATCCCTCCTCTTCTAATTTCTGATCTAACCGTTCGATATACTCCTCCCATTTCTCCTCTTTATTGTAATTGTCCGCAATGTCTATCCTCACCTTCAATGGATAGTGATAGGATTTCATCTTGTCATTCGGCAAACCGTACCGGGTGTTATTGTAGAGAAGAAACTGGCGATCTCCGATTCGGGTCCACGTACCACTTAACGGCAGCCGATGAGAAACAGATCGGTCGGATAGAATCAAGTCGCGCGAAGCACTCTTATGGATTGTCAAAATAACCAGGGGTACGTCGAGGTTCAGCTCCCTAATTTTGCGGTGCAGTTCTTTTGCCTCCCTCCGTTTCATCTGCTTGTAAAAATGAATGATAACGCGCTCCATATTCTCATTCTTTTTATGAAAATCTCTCACTGCCTTCAGTATTGAGCCGGTCAGTTTAATGTCATCATCGGCCGTAAAAGAGTCGAATCCCCTGAACTCACCGTTCCGTGTAAAACAAAAAGCACTTCCCAGGTACCGTTTTCGAAGTTTGTTAGGTCTGTATGCACCAATCCCAATCACAAGTTCTTTGGATGTCTCCTGTTTGAGCGACCAGGGCCTCCCTCCCATCTTGGCCACCAATGCTGTGGCAATATTTGGCAGATACAAGTTAAACGAAGAATCCATTATCGACCCACGGAAGATTGTCTGTGAGGTAATACCATATTTCAGTAGTTCCTCCTTCATACGGTAGTACACCGCATGCCTGGCCGGGTCGGGATCATCTTTGGCAATCGGGCTGATATAGATAGCACCATATCGAATATGCTCTTTCAATTCCATCTCACGCAATGCTTTTCGAATCTCCGGCAGAGGATCATCTTCATTTTTGAAGGTGATATTCTTGTCACGGATATGAAGAGGCATCTTGGCAAAGGCAGACAAGCCGGGAAAAGATGCTCGGCCTTTTTTCAGATCCATGTAGAGTCGATTTCCCAACGTTTTTGTACTCGATTCATGTACAATCATAAACAACTCCATATGAGCAACTGCCGGCGGCTGATAAGGTCCGCCCTCTTTCAATCCCTGGAACGGATTACGATCTACAACTCCTTTCCCAAACTCAAGATCAGCCGATGACAAGGGAAGCCGTTGCACTCTGTTCTCCGGCACGGTCCAGTACCCGCTGCTGTCCGGCTGAAACTCATCCCGAAATAATTCCGATTCAATGAAGCGATTGTAAAACCAGTCGATCTTTTCCGTATAATGGCGAATTTTGTTGCCTGTTTTCTTCCGATAACCGGGCAGCTCTAATATTTCCCTGATCTTGTAGTTAATCACCGGATAAACCTCTTTGGTATCTGCCGTTCCGCTCTCCATCAAACGCTTGTAGGAGTGAAGGGATCTGTCGTAAGCAACTGTCTTAATATCGGTCGTCTCACCGGGATACTCATAAACCGGCCGAAGCCACACCTGTTTCATCCCATCGTAGATAACCGTACACTCAAATCCGTCTGTACATCGCCCGTATCCTCCCCGCACTTTAAAACAGTCAAAAACCCCAACATTCTTTTCCTTTCCTTTTTTGATCAAAAAATAGAGCTCCAGGTTTCCCACGAAGTCCGTTCGAATCATCCGCACCTCCTCCCGTTTCCGAAACCACTCAAAGAACCTGTAATTCAGGTAATGCTTGGCGAAAAAGGGTGCGTCTTTAAAACTCAATTCAAATGTAATATCAGCATCCTCGTCCGAAAAATCCGTATACAATCTGGAGTCTCCGTGCCTCTTATCAATCATTTCGGGAAATTCATTCGGTTCAAGAGGAACATCACCATCACTCCTTTTCTCTTTATAAAATTGAAAGACTTTTTTCGAATCGCCCTGCAGAGGGATGAGGTTTAATGTAAGGCCTGATGATTGACTCATTGTGTTTGTTTGATCTTCTTGTGATAGTTTAGAAATTTCTCTACTTCATCTTCATGGATCAGTTG
The DNA here is from genome assembly GCA_034521495.1 of Balneolaceae bacterium. Lineage (NCBI taxonomy): Bacteria > Pseudomonadati > Balneolota > Balneolia > Balneolales > Balneolaceae > Balneolaceae bacterium. The sequence goes on along the minus strand of JAXHMK010000014.1, from coordinate 95,286 downwards.
CCGCTGCGGTGAAAATTCTATCACCTCTGCACCGCTTTTACCCAGGTATTTTTTCATCGTTTTATGATGCACTCCAATCTTCTTTCTGATCTCGTCCACATCCACATACCGGTCCAGCAAATTCTCTTTTGCATGTTTCGGGCTTATCTGAAGAGTTCTGTCTTGAGAATAGGCTGTTGAATGCGGCTCCGTAAAATAGTTGTCAATCATCCGTATCAACTGCACCGCTTCCGATTGGATCTCGTCATGTTCAGATTTCCCGGTTGCAAAAAGAACCCTGTATTCATTCATAGACCGCATCACTTTGTGCAGATCTGCTTTCTCTTTTGACGATTGTGTTCTGCCCTCCTGCAGAATTCCAATCAGATGTGAGATCCGGTCACCATTTTTCTTCTCGTTGAGGATATCCGAGAGACCTGTTTTATTATTTTCTTGGATCAGTCCGGCACAAAGCCTTGCATTTTCCAACAGCCGCATGGATTCGCAGAGTACATGTCGCAACTCTTTATCAGAGTGGACAGAAAGCTCAGACTGAATATCAGCAATAAGTGAATCGATCTGCTCCGGGGCATTCTCTTTGTGAATGAGATGTTGCAGCTCCATCCGGGTTCGGGCAACGGTTTGTACATAAGGAGTTTCATCCGGAACCGGTTGCTCAAGCTGTTGCAGGTAGAGTTCTTCACGAGTCAGCATTCTGTCATTCGGAATCAGCGGAAACCGTATCTGAAGTTCATAAATGGATATTTCGAGACTTACAAATAACCGTTTCCAGAGATAGATCTGTAGGTGTTCTATCAGCTTACCAGACTCAAAACTCTCATTATGAGTTCCCGCCTTCCGTAACTGAAGGCGTTCATGACACTCAATCAATAAATCCTGCCAGGACTCAAGAAGAGTAATCAGTTCATATCTGAGCACTTCTACCGGAACAGATGTATCAGATTGCTTCGCCGACAACGCAAGAATCACCATTCGAAGCTCACACCAAATGTAGGCCCGGTAGAACGTCGAGAGGATATGACCCGGCTCAGGATAAGTATCGGGGATATGGAAATAATCAGACGGCCATTGTTCTGTCTGATTATTCATTTCCGCATGTAGCCAACGTATGTTCACAGCTGGCGTAAATTTCAGGTAGGCCGATGGGATATCCGGTTTCGTTAAAAGTCGGTGAAAAAGCTGCCCCTCCTCTTTGCGATACCGTCTCAAAAGATGTTCCGGGCGGTACTCTCCAAACAAGAGTTTCCGAACCCCGTTCGCGTATATCTCCTCGTATTCCATATTTACATTTCGTCTCTTAAAAAGCCGTCTCCCCGAATAGAATAATGAATTTTTATCGAAAATGTGAGTTGATTACCTCCCCTCTCGCGTGTCCCGACACCGACACCTCGGGGAGAGGTAACCGATAGCAAAGCGTCACTTGTGCCAGTTTTTGGGGGTATTATTGTTGTGAATCCTAACCACAGTATAACCCCCTACTGGCGCAAGTGTTGAGCGAAGCGTCACTTGTGCCCCTTTACGTGGGCACAAGTGACATCCTTGACTTACTCGTTACTCGTTCCGAAGATCTTCCTTCGAAACGGTAGCCTGAAGCTCAGCTTCTTATTTGGTATGAATCAATCAAAAAACGTATCACGGCGGGCAAGACAAAACAATGCTCAACATCAGTACGTTGTGCCCGCCGAATCCAACCCCCGCCCTGTCATCCCGCCTGCCCCGATGTTTTTTATCGGGGAGTGAAGCCGAGTGTTTTTCGAGGCGGAACCGAGGGATCTCGTCGATTCAGGGAACAGCTCTGTCTACATTCATTTTATCCGTCCACTGACGGAAGGGGACCAAGGGCTGACATTACCCATGTAATTTTTTATATGACCAATTCATGCTACTTAAAATATTGGTAATGTTTGACTTAAAACTGTTATGGTTTTTTTAACAAAATATCCGTTTAATATTTTGAAAAGAGATGCACAGTAAGCTTTTTTGAAAGAGGAATAATAGGTACTTCAATATCTGTTTATTGCCGTATAAAGTTGACATTTATTTTAGTGTTAAACAAGTCCGGCCTCGAAAGAATTGGCGGATTGAGGGAGCCTGAAGATCTGCGGGGACCTTTTATCATACCGGCTCTTAACGATGTTAACAAGCGATAAACGCGGTGGACCATTGATAAAAGGTAGCAGAGATTCAGTGACCGCCGCCAATTGTTTCGCCGCCTTGAATTTTTGGTTCGTCCCGAAGCGTCGGGATGAACAAGGTGACCGTTAAGGTTGATAACTTATTTTTATGAATGATTCTCAACCTTTCCAATAAACCTTGATAAAGATATCATCTCAAAAAGTGAGATTTTATGGGTAATGTCAGGGACCAAGGGGGACCAATTCCGTTGGTCCCAACCGCGACAAATCAACGATTCTGAATGATGTTTGGCACGTAAATAGAAATGAATAAGATAAAAAAAACGGCTTCAGAATTAACTGAAGCCGCCTTTACCTGTTGTCGAAATCGAAATCAGAATAAAGATATCGATATCGATCAGGCAGCGGTATCCTCCCCGATAAAGATCCCATTGGAAACATCGCGGTTCGTCTCCGACCGAAAGGCCAGGTAACCGGCAATGTTTGCCCCACTCCATCCGCTGGGAATGGTGAGTTCCAGGGTTCCATCTTCACGAGAAGCCCCGTGAAGGTTATAGGTAACCGCTCCTGTATCTGTGTTGTACAGGAGAATCATCGCTGCATCGGTATTGGCAGCCCTGCCGATACCGGCATTATTACTCCACGTGATCGTTACCGATCCAGCAGTTGACAAATCCATGTCAAACGTATCCGCACCATAGAGATCACCGGTGGCAACCTCTACCTGTTCTGGGGCGATTCCCAGGTCCGGGTAGTCGCCTGTGATGGCTTGCTTAAGGTTGACTGACATTGCAGCATTCATCGCCGTTCGCTTATTGGCCGAATTCTTGAAGCCAATATTTACAAACGGGCGGATACTTTTCAGAAATTGCCCTACCAGCTTAAATTTAAGCCGTTGGGTTTTCTGCGCTACCGTGTTTGGATTATTCACCGTTGCCGGTTTCGATCGTATGTAGTCGATTCCGCGCCAGCGTCCACCGACTACATTTCCTACTGTGCCTGAGATTCCTCCCAGGATACCAGAACTAAGTTTAGCCATAATATATATGGTTTGAATTAAAGGGTTACACGAAAACCGGATGAGTTAACACCCTGCTCCCGTGAGTTCAGCGGCCAATCTAAAATCAAAAACAAGCCCCGCAAACTCTGCAGAGGCCGATCTCCGGTTCTTTCCACTTCATTCCGGTTTTTGCCGGTTTCTTCCAGAGCTATTGATGAAGTAAGCTGTTCAACTGCTATCAGTTAAATTCTTATAGCGGCTCCTGTCTCTTCTGTTATAATTACTTTTAAGGAAATGCCTAAATAATGTACATGCACAGGGATCTAATCTTATATGAGCATCGAACTTAAACAACGATCCATCAAAGATGGACCAACTCTCTAATTTTGCGGAGTTGGTACGGAGCAAACCCGGAGTTGGGGTAGACATGAATGAAGAGTTTTGAATGCAGATTTTAGATCTAAGAAGTTTCTCATTCCGGCCTCCGAGCCGGAATCTCCAAACGTGCCAGTGATTCCCTGCCGTTGGTACCGCCCATCCCTGAACAACGGTGTGGAGATCTCAACTGCGGGTAAGGTTTAAGTTTTAAATTTTTCAAACCTTAAACCTTGAACTTTAGACCTTAAACATCTTCCCGGCGGGCGGGTCGAAACCGGGTTCAACATCAGAACGTTGTGCCCGCCGAATCCAACCCCCGTCCCTGTCATCCCGAACGGATGTGAGGGATCTCCGCGATTCAGGGAAGAATCCTGTCAACGTTTGTCAATGCAGCCTCTCAATAGGTTTAAGGTTTCAGGTTTCAGGTCTAAGGTTTAAAGTTCTGTATTTTGGTCAACCTTGAACCTTAAACGTTAGACATTGAACCAATACGCAGCCCCTCGAATTCATTTGTCATTATCAATTCACGTTTCCAGCCTCGGGGCATCTGGTGGTGTGGGCGTCTCTGTCCCACGGCTGCAAACACATCGCAACGCTCGTGTTTTTGCCGCGGGCTACTGACTGACCACCCCTTCGGGGTAAGATTGCTACAAAAAAGTGGACAGTTAGTTAAGAGACTCATGCAGCTTGTTTGTGTTTTAGTTTTTGTTCAGCCTGTACCGGGCTTTGATAGTTAAGTGCCGAGTGCAGTCGTTTTCTATTGTACCAGATCTCAATAAACTCAAAAATAGCTGTTCTGGCCTGCTGATAGCTCTCGTAGCGATCGGGCATGTCCAGTTCGTATTTGAGTGTTTTAAAAAAGCTTTCCGCCGGGGCATTATCCCAACAGTTCCCTTTTCGGCTCATACTTTGCGTGATGCTGTATTTGCTCAACATCTTCGTAAAATCTTCACAGGCGTACTGAACTCCCTGGTCGGAATGATAGAGCATATCTTTTTTGGGTTTGCGCCGTACCACAGCCTGCTTAAAAGCGGCCATGCTGGTTTGCCGGGCGCTCATCCCATCACTCAGGGACCATCCAAGGATCTGACGATCACCAAGATCCATCACCGTGGTTAAATACAACCAACCCTGCCGAGTAGGGATATAGGTAATATCACTCACCCACACCTGTGACAATCCATCAGGAGTAAAATTTCGATCCAACAGGTTAGCTGCCACTGGCCAGCGGTGATTGGAATCGGTGGTTTTAACCCATTTTTTACGGATGTTGCTGGCAATACCCATCTTTCTCATTAGCCGGGCAATACGCTGCCGGGAAACGGTCCAGCCTTCAGCGACCAGCTGCCGATGAATACGCGGGGAGCCGTACTTTCGCTTTGAGGACTTCCATATCCGCCGGATCTGCTTGCGTAGCCGCCCGTTCTCAGCAGCTCGCCTGGAGGGGCTACGCCCCAGCCAGCTGTAGTAGCCACTTCGGCTTACTTGAAATACCTGCGACATCTTCGTAATGGAAAAGTTGTGTGCGTGATCTGCCATAAACTCAAAGATTATCCATTTGTCTTGCCGAAGATGCCAATGGCCTTTTTTAAAATATCGCGTTCCATGCGAAGCTCGGCATTCTCTGCTTTGATTCGCTGTAGTTCGGCTTGTTCAGCGGATAGCTTCTCCACACCCTTTCCTGGAAACGCATTCGGGGATCCCCCGCCATAGGCAGCTCTCCATTTGTAAATCAGGGCAGGACGTAATCCCAGCTCTGAGGCCAGTTCACTGATATTATCTCGTAGATAACTCTGTTGGATCACATCCAGTTTGTACTGCTTACTATAACTTTTTCGTGTTTTCTTTTTACCCATTACTTCTTTAATTATTTGAACACCACAATATACCTTAACTTAGTGTCCACTGAAATGTAGCAGGTTCAGATTGTCCAAGAGACAATCGATGATTCTCCCCTCCTTGTCCCCGGCACGTATTTTTGTGTCGGGGATAGGGAGGGGACTAAGGCTGACATTACCCATGTAATTTCAAATATGACTAATTTAGTCTATGTAAAGTATTGGTAATGATTGACTTAAAGCTGTTAGGTATATTTTCGAAAAATATCTGTTTATCATTTTAAAAATAGATTTGCAATACGCTTTTTGAAAGATGAATAATAGGTATTTCAACATCCATTCATTGCTGTTTTAGAGTTGATTTATTTTAGGGTCAGAACAACTCCGGCCTCGAAAGAATTGGCGGATTGAGGGAGCCTGAAGATCTGCGGAGACCTTTTATCATACCGGCTCTTAACGATGTTAACAAGCTATAAACGCGGTGGACCATTGATAAAAGGTAGCAGAGATTCAGTGACCGCCGCCAATTGTTTCACCGCCTTGAATTTTTGGTTCTTTTGTCTCGAAGCGTCAAAATGAACAAGGTGAACGTTACGGTTGATAGCCTATTATTATGAATGATATTCAACCTTTCCAATAAACCTTGATAAAGATATCATCTCAAAAATTGAGATTTTATGGGTAATGTCAGGGGACTAAGGGGTGGGTCCTCCCAAACCGTGAACGGTACAAAACAATACACTTATGCAGAAAGCGACATCACTTCCAGTTCTCGTTTTTGGGATTTTGCTTCATCCACAATTTTCTCAATTTTTTCGGCTTGCTGGTCATCGATCCACTCACTTCCGCAATGGGTACAAATCATAGCCGGTACATTACGCACAACCACCACACCGGAACCATAATCAACCGTAAATGTAGTTTTACCTTGTTCCATCTGGGAACCACAAGTGGCACAAAGATCTGTCTGTTTATCTTTTTTCATCATCTTCTGGTTTTAAAGTCTTCTTTGAAATGCCGGAGGTCTGGTTTATATGCAGTGATAATATAGCACCTATCTGCCTGCTTATCTAATGCCGCAACAACATGAAGTGGTTCATCATTCTTCAAATAATCAAACATTAGCACACTCGGAAATGGATGATCTGTTGAATAATGCTCAATTATTTTACCATTTATAAGTACTTTCTTTACATCACTTCTGGAAATATTTCGTTCCATCATTCTTTGCAACGCATGTCGCTTCCAAATAATACGGCCTTGTAGTGCGGCATTTGAAATGAATTTTTTCATTACGTAATGAGTATTTTTTTACTCGTCCTAAAGATTCACGGTAATAGAATCTTTTAGCGTAGTTGTCCTCCTTTGGCATCGCCATCCCTCCGGGGCGGAACGCCAGTCTGAAGCTCTACAGTCATCGAAGCCTCGGCGAAGTTGACCGCTTCTTTTTTGTTATGAATCAGCCAAAAACATTTTCCCGGCGGGCAAGACAAAACCGTATTCAACATCAGTACGTTGTGCCCGCCGTTTTAACCCCAGCCCTGTCATCCCGAACGAATGTGAGGCATCTCATCGATTCAGGTTCAAAGTTTAATGTTTCATGTTCAACCTTGAACGTTAAACCTTGAACTTTAGACATCAAACCCCTGCGCAGCCCCTCGCAGTGGGTTTAAGGTTTCAGGTCTAAGGTTTAAAGTTCTGGGGTTTTTGAATTGTGGATTGTGGATAAACATTATTTAGTTACTTGCTTATTGTCAATTGCATACTGTTAACCGTTTGTCAACTGCTGCGCGCTTTTCGCAGTCCCGACCCTTCGGGGCCAATTGCCTACTGTCAACTGTTTGCTGATACCTGATTGCTGATAAATCATATTTTGTCAACTGTTTATTGTCAACTGTGTACTGTTGTAGTCAACCTTGAACCTTAAACATTAGACGTTGAACCCATGCGCAGCATCCATAGAAAACCAAAGTTTCATCGTCCTTCTCAGAAGCATTCCAATCGGTATTTGGTCGGATACAATCATTCCGTAGTGTGTGCGATTGTTTTTTGAATAATGATCGTGAAGTTTTATAAAATCCACTTTATTATGGGTAAAAAGAACTCTCTTCCCAGCTATTGCAAAACTCAATTGATCCTGATCAGAATTCCCTTTATTGCCGCTCTTTTGCGTAGTTAAAACATCCACTCCCCGGTTAGCCAAAGCCTCCGAAAATGATAAAGGAACGTCTTCATCAAGATATAATCTGACTCGCATTATTGAATATGAGTACTGATTAAGTTTTCCTCTTTTTCATTTTCGATTTCTCTATCAATTTCATCCGCATTCTCGTGATAATACGACAATACATCATAGATCTGTGCCAAGGAAAGATGTGGAAATTCCCGGGCCAGCTCTTCCGGGGAATATCCCAATTTATAATAAGCTGCAATATTTATAACTCGGGTTCGGGTTCCTGTAACGACAGGTTTTCCCCGCGCAACATTCTCATCTTTCATGATATATGGATGAACAGTGTCAGTGGCCATAACTCTTTTATTTTTTTGAAATAATACCTGCTTCTATGATAACAAATAAATTCAAAAATATATTGGGTAAAAATAATTGAGTTTTGATAAAAACTTCTCACCAAGTCAGGGGTTTAAGGTTTCAAGTCTAAAGTTTAAAGTTCTGTATTTGTCAACCTTGAACGTTAAACCTTAGACATTAAACCCCTGCGCAGCCCCTCGAAAATATTCATCATTATCAATTTACGTTTCCCGCCTCGGGGCATCTGGGTTTGGGGTGTCTTTTTCCCACGGCTACAAAACGACGCTGTGCTTGTTTTTTGCCGCGGGCTATTCACTTTACACCCCCTTCAGGGTTGGATTGCCCGGGCAATCCATGATTCTCCCCTCCTTGTGCCGTTCTTTTTCGGCATAGGGAGGGGACCAAGGGCTGACATTACCCATGTAATTTCAAATATGACTAATTTAGTCTATGTAAAGTATTGGTAATGATTGACTTAAAGCTGTTAGGTATATTTTCGAAAAATATCTGTTTATCATTTTAAAAATAGATTTGCAATACGCTTTTTGAAAGAAGAATAATAGGTGCTTCAACATCTATTCATTGCCGTTTTAGAGTTGATTTATTTTAGGGTCAGAACAACTCCGGCCTCGAAAGAATTGGCGGATTGAGGGAGCCTGAAGATCTGCGGAGACCTTTTATCATACCGGCTCTTAACGATGTTAACAAGCTATAAACGCGGTGGACCATTGATAAAAGGTAGCAGAGATTCAGTGACCGCCGCCAATTCTTTCACCGCCTTGAATTTTTGGTTCTTTTGTTTCAAGACAAAATGAACAAGGTGAACGTTACGGTTGATAGCCTATTATTATGAATGATATTCAACCTTTCCAATAAACCTTGATAAAGATATCATCTCAAAAATTGAGATTTTATGGGTAATGTCAGGGACCAAGGGGTGGGTCCTCCCAACCCGGCGGGTAGGACGAAACCAACGAAACTCGGTGTTCACGCAGCATACTGCAGGATTTCAACTTCCGGATTGTTCTCTGTAGCTTTTTCTGCAATCCGCAAAACAGATTCTGCAACCTCATCACTCAAATAATACTCACCACAGTTGTCACAAACCTGGGCTGGTACACTTTTGATAATGATGATACTGGATCCGCGCTGAAGGGTTACCGTAACCAAACCTTCGCTGGTCGTTCCGTTTTTACAAATTACACAGTTCATTTTCTCCTCCGTTTTTTGAAATCAGAATCCCAAATCTCAAGATCAGGTTCATAAGCAGTTATTAAAATACATCTTTTTCATTTTCATCATACGCAACAACAATATGGATAGGCCTCTCACCGACAAAACCAAGTAATAATTTACTGGGTAAAGGCCGGTCATCGGGATATGTTTCAATTTCTTCACCTGTATCTATAACGATCTCCACATCTGGTTTTTTTATAGTACGCGCAAACATCTGTGTAATCGCATGTTCGCTGTATATAATCTCTTTACATTTCATTCATCATATAACGTTACTCGTTCCCAAGGCCCCTTCAGAACGCCAGCCTGAAGCTCTCATATTTTCCCAGCCCAACCCGGCGGGCAAGACAAAACCGTATTCAACATCAGTACGCCGTGCCCGCCGATTCAAACCACTCATTTTGTCATTCAGAACGGAGACGAGCCACTGCGAGCCGTAGTGAAGAATCTCATTGTTTCCGGCAACAACCCTATCAACGTTCCTTGTAGTCTCTGTCCCACGGCTGCAAAACGTTGCTTCGCTTGTTTTTTGCCGTGGGCTACTGACTGACACCCCTTCGGGGTTTGGATTGCCCAAGGGCAATCAATATACAAAATCTCAAATCTCAAATCTCAAATCTCAAATCTCAAATCTCAATCCTCAATCCTCAATCCTCAATCCTCAATCCTCAATCCTCAATCCTCAATCCTCAATCCTCAATCCTCAATCCTTGAACTCATGATCAACGAAGACTTCCTGATCTACAAAGCCTTTGTATAGTGGATGGCGTAGTTGAGGCTATTGATTTTATACCCCTTCGGAGTAGGATTGCCCAAGGGCAATCATTCATACTGTCAATCCCTGAATTGACAATTTGTTACTTGTCCTTATTGCCAACTGTCTTACTGCCTACTGTTAATTGTCAACTGCTTACTGCCTACTCCACCTCTAATTCTGCAGCCGGTCTATCAACAATATTGTAGTTGTGGTTACCGAAAGAACCGGTCCTAACACACGCAGATAGTCTGTAAGTCCCGGGCGGCGTTTGACCTGCAAACTTACAATTTGGTCATTCTGAAGCCTGTAGTTCCTGAGCTCTGCCGGATAGGGATCGCTGTATCGAAATTCGTAACTCTGAACGGTCCTCCCTCTTTCAGGATGATATGTAGAGATACTAAGCTCAAGCCGAAGCTTACTCCAGTCGAGTGCCACTTCCTGCCCGCCGCCAGACATTCTCGTCTGCGGCCCCCTCGCATACGAAATCAATTCATGAGGTTTGGTTCCACGCGGAATGATATACCGACCTGCTGAACTGATATCCCCCCAAACGGTTACTGTATCCGCCAACTGTCCCGGTTCGGCAATTCGCACAAATCCCTCCGCCATTTGGAACATCGCCCGGCCTAAATTTTGAGACTGAACAGTTTCGGTTTTAAAAGAAAAAATGAGAAGAGAGATGAAGAGGATGGATAGGAAATTCTTTTGCATGATGCAGGGTTCAGGATTCAAGATGCAGGTTTCAGGTGAAGGTTTGTGGTTGGGGTTTGGGGTTTGTGGTTTGTGACAACTGGTTGCTGATTGCTGATTGCTGATTGCTGATTGCTGATTGCTGATTGCTGATAAATGTTATTTGATACTTGTTTATTGTCAACTGTTAACTTTCTTTTGTCCTCTTCTTCAGCCATTTGGATTCTTTCATATTTCCCCAAACTGCTTTGATGAATGAAAAACAGTTATAATTTCAATTGGATCTGTTTCTGTTTCCGGCAGATAATAAACTATGCGATAATTTCTGTATAAAATTTCCCGGATGTTGTGATCGTATATGTCCGGAACCATTCGGCCAATCTGAGGGAAATTTTCTAATTGTTTAACCCTGGATTGTATTTCATCAACAATAATTTCTGTAAAGTCAGGAGCAACTTTTAAAAAATAATCTTCAATCGCCTCCAGATCTTTTTCTGCCTGAGGTGTCCAGACGACTTGCATACGTTATTTTTTTCGGCTTTCCCTTCGCTGGCGAAAGTGTTCTTCGATCTGAGCTTGTGTTTTGCCCCCTTTTTCTCTTAATCCTTTCTGAATTTTATGTAAAAATACCAGTCTCTCTATTCCTTCCTCAATGGTTGCATCCTCTGGCAGCTCATCAATAGCCTTTAGCATCCGTTTTTTGTTGATCGTCAATTCCATAAAAAATGGGTTTAGAGTATTGAATTGTAAAAATGTAAGGAAAAATATTTCAAAAAAATATCTTCCTTCCTGGTATTAACCCAAATTATTCACGAAAAAGTATGTGCCGTTTTTTTCGGGTTCAGAGTTCTGGTTGCGGATTGCGGATTGCGGATAAATGTTATTTTGTTTTCTATTTTTTTGTCAACTGTTTAACTGCAACTGACAAAATCTAACTCTTTTCCTGGTATTCTTCGTAGGCTTTGTAGCTGTTGTAGTAAGGAGTATTTCCCCGAATAGTAGTAGTCGGCGCTTTCTTTATGATCAAAAGCGGTAATGACCGTTCCGGCAATGTTTGCCCGAATCCGCTCCAGGTTTTCAATGGTATGGTTCAGCTCGTTGGTTTGCGTGATATTGAACTTTGAAATCAAAACAACCGTATCAGCCTGTTTTAATACAGGGGCCGCATCTGTTATCACGCCAAACGGGGGCGTATCTATAATCACGTGATCGTACATACCGTGAACCGTTTCAAGGAGCTTTTTCATCTTTTTACTCTGCATCACAGCCGAAGGGTTTGGAATTTTACGGCCGGCTGTTAGAACGTCCACGCCGGGCGCAACGGTAGCGCGTATGGCATTTTCAAGTTTCTCGTCGTCGTAGAAGAGTTCTCCAACACCGGGTTCTCTGTCTTCCCCCGTAAATTTATGCACATTGGGCCTTCGCAGGTCGCAGTCAATCACCAATACTTTTTTACCCGATTCTGCAAGCGTCACCGCAAGATTGATGGCGATCGTGGTTTTACCCTCTCCCTTCTTTGAACTCGTAATAACAATAGTATTAAATGTCTGGTCCGGGTCGGAGTAGATAATGTTATTATGCAGCCTTCTGTATGATTCCGCTATCGGGTTAATCGTATCAATAATAGCCGTCCAGGAGGTGGATATTTTCCGGTTTTCAAGAGTTATAAATTGTTTTTTACTGAACCGTTCAGAAACATGTTCTTTGATGTCGGGGATAACAGCCAGCAGCGGGTATCCCATTTTTCGAATTTTTTCCGTCCCGTCTATCCTGTGATTCAGGTTTTCACGTACAAACACAAAACCCACACTCAACATACCACCCAAAAGAAAACCGATCATAATGTACCGGGTTCGGTTTGGCCCCGAGGGTGCATCGGGTACAATGCCGTAATCCAGCGGCCGGCCGGCTCCAAATTGTGTTTGTTTCCAGAGCTGCGTCTGTGTAAAATTCTCCGAAATTGTAGTGTAGAGCCGCTCATTCACCTGGTTGTCTCTGCGAAGTCGGGCAAGATCAATCATATTTTCGGGAAGATTATCGAAAAACTCATTCTCCTCTTCCAGTCGCTCGTTCAGAACGTTTTCTTTGGCATTCAGTTGAGATTCCTGAATTCTCAGCTCAATCAGTTGCTGTCTCAGATCAATGATACGGTTTGTAATTCCGCCGTCTTCACTGTTTAAAAATCCGATAAACACATCCGATTCGTCCCCAATCAGTTCAGCGGCAAGCTGGTTGATATCATTTTTTAGTGCTTTAATCTCTTCGTTAAGCTGCACAAGCTGCGGTTCCTGTTCAGGATTATTACGCAGAGCCGGGTTTCGCTGTAATATCAGGTCTCTCTCCGTTTCCAGTTCGGCAAGGCGGAACTGTCTTCGCTCCATCGTTGAGCTCACATTGTCGGCAAACTGCTCTGCAAGCCCGGGCCGAATCTGATCCAACTGATTTTCATAGGCGTCAATGGATGAGTTTATAGAAACCCTTTCTACCTGCACCTGCTGAAGCTGCGATTCAAGTTCAGCTATGCGGTTAATTACAGCGTTAGTCTGTCCGTCCACCTCAATCAGGTTGGTTCGGCTCATATACTCTCTCAAATTTTCTTCAGAGTTTTCCAGCTGCTGTTTCGCTTCCTGCTGTTCCTCCTCCAGGAAATCTAATGCCGAGTTTGCGGCCATTCGCCGCTGATTTGCTGATACTTCAGTATAGGTATCGAGTGTAGTATTTACCAGGTATTCCGCCTCATGGGGTGAGATACTGTTATAGCTAACCCGGATAATATCTGTATCCATATCCACCCGCTGAACCTGCATCCTGTTTTGAATTCGCCGCGTAAGTACTTCCCGGCCTACCATCGTGGAATCTTCCGGGTAAGAGTACCAGGTAATTGGGAACTGCTCGCCGGTAACCATTGTTTCTTCCTCGAGAACTTTACGGGCTATTTCACCGGCCAGCCTCCTGGATTTAAAAACCTGTATTTCGTTCACAAGCCGGCTTCCCGATCCCACGCCAAAGGAGTTGGAAACAATGCTCGAGATATCCGAGTTTCTGTATGTATATGTATTTCTCTGCTCCTCAATGACAATTGTACCGCTGCTGGTATAAACAGGATCGAGTGAACGTGCATAAAAAAAGGCGACAGCAGTACAAACAAATGTTATTGAAATGACCCACCATTTATAACGAATGGCAGTGGCAATCAGATGCTTCAGATCGATCTCTTCTTTTTCTTGCGTGCTGTTTGGAATGTTCTCTCCTGAATAATGTTCAGCACCGTTATACGGCCGGCCGTTTTTGGACGCGTTCCCATTGGAAGCGTATGGATTGTCAAGATTCTCTTCGTTCATCAAAATTACGTGTTAGAATACTTGATATTTTTTAGATAACCTGTCTGATTTGTTAGAGAGGGCTTTGCAGAAGCAATCATTTGTTTTCGACTTCATTCATCGCACCTCATCATTGTCCCGTAAGGGATTCCAATGGGGCGCTCAAACTGACGTTCTATTAAAGTCGATCCGGTATTTCAAAGCCCTCTTAGAGCAATAAAACCAGATGGATTGAATAACTAAAATAAGATAATCACATTGAAAGAAAAACTTCTCACAATTAAATTTTCTTCTGATTTCTATGTGATTTAACGCCGTGACGTTAATAAATGTAAACCTGATCACTTATGTAAGAACGAAAACATTAAATATTTTGTGATTTCGTGTTTTTGTGGTTACCTGCCGGACATAGTTTTTTAAAGGTTGTAACACTATCTGGCAGTATCAATCTTCTTTTGAGGGAACAGAAACGAAAACACATTTCGACTTACCGACGGTTTTGGGTTATCTTCAATGTATCGTATTCATCGTTTAAACGTCATTACATCGAACTCAGTTTAAAAGTACGTGTTTAGCGACCTGAGAGTGTCCCGACAAGCCTGTCGGGATCAAGCTCTGTCCGGTTCTCTGTACGCACTAAACAGGTACGGTTAAAAATTCAAACATGACAGACTCAACCGGATACGGCTTCGCCAGCCTGAGTCCCATTTCAACTCAAAAATAAGAAGTATTAAATGGGTATTCTCAACCGTTAAATTCGTTCAAAAAATGTATCAGACTGCCTGTAAAAGTCTTTGATCTACCGTGAACGTAAGATTACTATGCAAAGAATCTAAACGAAGCTTGGCCTTACCGCCCTTCACTCTAACAATGGTGCCATCCAGGTCAACCAGTTCTCCACCTTTAATGGTTACCCAGTCACCGGGCTGAAATGGTTCTAAAGAAAGATCCACAACATCAGGATGTCCGGTTATCTTTTTCATGGTGTCAATCTCATCCTGCCGAATTTTTGCTGGTTTGCCCTTCCAGCAGACTGTTCGAAATATCGATGGATCGTTTAAAATTTGTATGCGGGATTTTTCATTAACATTTGCAAAAAGGTATCCCGGAATAAGTGGTTTCTTCACGGTTTTCCACCTGTCGCTCCATCGTACTCGCTGTTCACGGATCGGACAATAGATTTCATAATGATCTTTCAGACGAGCAGAAGCTTTCTTTTCGTGCCTGGGTTTTACATAAAAAGCATACCAGGCTTTATCTCTATTGGAATGAACAGAGGCAGATCCTTTCTTCATGATAAATCAACGAATCCTAAAAATTTTACCAATTTTGCCTTCTTACAAATGTTGAGCTTTCTTTATTACCTGTTTCTCTTTGCAGATGATATTCAAACTTATCTATTTCTAAACAGGTTCACAATTCATTTCAATTTCTGATTATTGCATAAAGAAAGTTTGAAATTTTTTTGTTCCCCTGGTTTTAAAAATAGGTGCATCTTTAAAGTTCGGCAGGAAACAGTATTCCATATATCAGTAACCTGAGACTACCTCCCCTGACCCCTCTCCCACTTACAAAGGAGGGGAACTCAATAATCCAAATTTAGCAATCGAACTCAGGTCAGTAACTATTTTCATATTGAATTAATGAGCTGAGCTGCAATTTTGTTTTGTTCACTATTTGTCAAAAAAGGATGCATCGGTAGGCTCAGTACTTCTTTAGATGCTTTTTCAGATTCAGGAAAATCACCGTATTCATATCCCAAATGCTCAAACACAGGTTGCTCATGAAAACAAGTCGGGTAGTATACACCGGTTGGGATGCCGGAATCTTTAAGATTTTTTCGAATGTACTCACGTTGATCCGGTTTGACCCGAATGGTGTATTGTGCATAGACATGGGTATTGCCTTCTGTTACATTGGGGGTCACTACGGTGTCATTTAAAAGTTCACTATACCGGGCACCGTTTTTAGCACGTGCTTTTACCTCTTTTTCGAACTCCGGCCATTTACCCAGGATGACGGCGGCCTGCAGGGAATCGAATCGTCCGTTGGTTCCCACATGGGTATGGTGGTGGCGTTTTGAACCGCCGTGCGTTCGGATGGCACGGATAGTATCGGCGAGATCATTGTCATCTGTAAATAGGGCACCGCCGTCGCCGTAGCAACCCAGCGGTTTTGCCGGGAAAAAGGAGGTGCTGCCAATCAATGAGGCTCCGCAGCTTCGTGTTCCGTTTCGAGACGCTCCAAAACTCTGGGCGCCGTCTTCAATCACGGCAATGTTGTTTTTCTCCGCAATGCTGTTGATGGCTTCCATGTCGGGCATCTGCCCAAACAGGCTGATCGGGATAATCGCTTTGGTGTTTTCTGTAATTGCCTCTTCCAGTTTGGAGGCATCCATATTAAATGTGTCGTACTCAATATCCACAAATACGGGAGTAGCCCCCACCAGCATGATCACCTCCGCCGAACTGATCCACGAAAACGGAACGGTAATCACCTCATCCCCCGGCCCAATACCCAGCGCGCGCAGAGCAATCTCGAGGGAGTGGGTTCCGCTCGAAGTGGTGATACAATGGTTCACCCCCACAAAATCCGCAAGCGTGGTTTCCAGCTCCTCCACCTCCGGCCCCATGATATACTGACCATGCTCCAGAAC
Organism: Balneolaceae bacterium; assembly: GCA_034521495.1. Classification (NCBI taxonomy): domain Bacteria; kingdom Pseudomonadati; phylum Balneolota; class Balneolia; order Balneolales; family Balneolaceae; species Balneolaceae bacterium. The sequence goes on along the minus strand of JAXHMK010000014.1, from coordinate 78,746 downwards.
CTTCTGCATCCGAGAATCAATCTCGTCTTTGTAGCGTTGGTATTGAGTCTTAAGATCTATGAATTCCATATTTGATCGTAATTAAAAGTTCGACTGGTAAACCGCGGAGGACGCGAAGGAACGCTGAGCCTCCCCTCCTTGCGGCGTGCTTTTCGCCGGAGGGAGGGGCCCGGGGGTGGGTCCTTCAGTTTGTGTTTTCAAATCAATAAATACCATATCTATTAACCGCTGTGGCCGCCGAGCAACACTAAGTTTTTCTCTGCGCAACCCTGCGTTCTCTGCGGTTACCTTTTATTCTTTAAATTCGTTATAAGATTTTGCGCCTTTCGCCAACTCCTCCGGCAGCGGCTCCTCCTCATCCAGGTCCAGGCATCGCAACACTTTACTTTCATCTTGTATCCTGCCACCTGTATCCTGCTGTGTGCTTTCCACAGTCCCGACACCTCGGGGCATCTTGCATCCTGATACATCCAGTAACTGGTACCGAAACTCCGACTTGGGACAGACCAGGTTTCCATCTGAATCCTTCTTCGAAAGAACATGCCCATGCCGGCTCATCCACCCTTTTTGCTTTCCCGGGATTACCGAGAATCAACGCATAATCGGGAACATCTTTAGTTACCACCGCCCCAGCCCCGATAAAACAATATCTGCCGAGGGTGATACCCGGTGTAATTGTTGCATTGGCTCCGACAGTAGCACCTCGCCTGAACAGCGTTTTTTCGTACAGCGAATGGCGGTTCACCTGGCTTCGCGGGTTGGTAACATTGGTCAGTACACAACTCGGCCCTAGAAAAACTTCATCTTCCAGTTCGCATCCAGTGTAGATGGATACATTGTTTTGCACTTTTACTCGATTACCGATCTTCACATCATTAGCCACAAACACATTTTGCCCGAAAACACAATCACTGCCAATATTGACATTTTTAGAAATATGACAGAAATGCCAGATTTTTTGTCCCGCTTCCCAATAGAAACCGGCTCGTCGATGTAAGCAGATTTGTGGATACTAACTTTGCTCATATTTTAGATTTGTATTTACACATTCAATCAAAGCTCATCTATAGCAATAAACACAGAAATATCAAAGAAACTCAATTAAACGAATGATTTAAAAAACTAATCAACTCTTCATTTTCTCAATACTCGGATGAACCAATCCTTCCGGTTTTTCATGTCAGATCCTTCGTTCTTAAACGATGAACCAGTTCAATTGAAGGCCTTGCATCTTCAATTCCAAATCCATTTCCTTTCAGGGTTTCTTCATAAACACTGGTGTGCAGATCTGTAAATCCACCGCTGAACTCAATATCCTTTCCATCTACAGTAATGGAACGGTACGTTCTCTGGGATGAATCGGCATTAGTAGGAATATCCTCTGGTTCCAATGAGAAAAACCATTCCACATCTGCATTTGGTAGCTCAAGAAATCCTCCCATTCGGTTGTCTTCTCGTATATAGAGTTCAGTCGCTTGCGGCTTGCCAAATAACCACATCAGCAAGATCAAAAAAGTGAATCCCAATATTAGTCCCAATGTCCACCGGACTTCTCATGTCTCCTTTCCATGAATAGTGGTACCACAGACCTCGCGAAGTAATATAGGTCAAGCCTGACCTTATGACGTTTTCATTGCTTTTCCAGCTTCTATTTTCTCTTTTAACTGTACAATTAGAAGGATGTACACGTAAGTTGTAGAATCGTCCATACCCGTTGTCCGTATTCCTCTTCCAGATCTTGAAGCACATCAAGATTCCAAGGATTTAATACGAGTGGTTTTTCGCAGATGGCATCTGCACCAACACGCAATGCAAGTCTTATATGAGCATCATGTAAAAAATTGGGGGAACAGATACTCATATAGTCAATCGCTTTTCCGTTCTTTTCACGCCGTATTTTTTCTAAGTGTCTGTCAAACCGTTCAACTTCTGTAAAAAAACTTGCCCGTGGAAAGTAGCTATCAATAATTCCCACAGAATCATGTGGATCCACAGCCGCAACCAGTCTGATTTCCCGTGTCTTTTATAGCTTTGAGATGTCGTGGAGCGATATATCCGGCTAAACCGGTTAATGCAAAGTTTTTCATGATTTCTTATTAATAATTTACTTTCATGATGAATATATTAATTAGAATACACAGGAGATAACCTAAATAAACTGTTTTATTGTTAAGTCAATTGATCTATGATAATAATATCCGCAGCCGTTACCCAACTATTGAAGAACCAACCCGGGGTCAATACACAAAAGTCTACTTTTTTAGGTTTCAGACTCATTCGGGTATTTCCAAATTCAATATTCCTCAAACCTGCAAGCACTGGTTCGCTATACCGAAATTTATAGGATTGAGCACCAGGGAGAAATGCCTTTTTTAAAGATCATTCAAGTTAAAACATTAAGCTTCTTCGTAACAAATGGGCGTTGGTTTTTGCCTAAATATAAAGATGAAACGTTTATAGAGGTTTCCTTACAGATTTCTTGTGGTTCGCAGAAGTTGGGTTTTGGTTTCAGACATGTTGAATACCGTCATTCTGAATTTTGCCTTGGGCATCCCGTGGGGAATTCAGAACCGTGTCCGTCAGCTGTGTCTGTTGCACAACACTGGGTTGAATTTTTGCTGATTTCCATGATGGGTTGCCATACTTATGAATGTGTCAGGCCCAGGACCGGTTTTCCTGTTAAAAAACTCCACAGGGCATTCTTGTGAAGGTTACAAGCCCCAAAAGGTCGAAAACAGACCTCACCATCGAACAGGCCCCGCCCTGTGGTGATTTGCCCGCTTGTTTGAGCCATTTCCTCAAATTAAAGGCCGCCGAGGCCATCATCACGTGCTTGGTGGCGGCCGCTTTGCCACGCGCGAAGGTTTTTCTCATGGCATTGTGATGGACAAGAGTGCCAAAAACCGGCTCCACAATCCCCTTTCGTTTGGCCAGCATCCATCGGCCTTTATCGGTTTGCAAGCGTGCGTCCATGCGATCATAGAACTCTTTTCCGCTGCTGTGATAAAGGGTTTTGTAGGTTTTTTCACCCGACAGGCAGTCCCCACGTAACGGACAATCTGCGCAATCGCCCACACGCGAGGTATAGGCTCGGTTGATGTATTTCCCGTGGCTTTTTCTCAATCCCTGAAAGGATAGTTCCGCCCCCTGCGAGCAGCGGTAACTATCGCTGAGCGGATCGTAGAGGAAGCCTTCCCGCTCTGCTTTATATCCTGAAGGATTATTCATGTACGGAATAATCCCGGCGGCTTCACAAACCCGGAGGCTATGATGGGTATTGTATTTGGAATCTGCCAGTACTTCGCTCAGCTGCAGATCGTAGGGGGCTAAATTCGCAAGACTCTGATTAAGCAGGTCCGGCAGGCTTTCGTGATCATTCAAATCGGCGTAATCGGCCAGGGCTGCTACAATCACCCCTTGGGCGGCATCCACGCTAATCTGCCCGTGATAATACATCTCGGTGGGCTTGTTGGGCTTACGGGCGATTCGGGCATCCGGGTCGCTGGTCGAACGGTGAGTTTTATTGGAACGTGTGCGTTTGACGGGGTTGTCCGGGGCTGGAATATCTACTGGGGTTAAGCAGCCGGAGGGCGAGGGCTGTTCCGTCCTCTTTTGTGAGGGAATATCTGTGGCCTCCTCTTGGTCAGAATTCTCTTCGACCACCTGCCGGCAATATTCGCTGGCGTCACTCATAATCACATCCCGGCTCATCGAGTCCACACTGGCATTGGCTTTGATCAGGGCGCTGTCGACCGCCTGACGTTTGCCGCTCACCATACCGGCATCCACACATAAGCCCAGCACCTGGCCAAATACATCCAAAAAAAGCGACTCCCCAAACAAGGCCCGGGTTCGCGAGAGGGTACTATGGACCGGCAGAGCCTCGTCAATGTCATAGCCTAAAAACCACCGGCACCCCAGCGAATCCGAGCAGAACCGGCACAGCGCACGGTCTCCGGCGATGTTATTGAGATAGCCGATCAGACACATCTTGAAAAAGACAACCGGATCAATGCTCTGCTGGCCGTCTTTGCCGTAATAGGTCCGGGTGCGCCTGTATAAAAACCGCAGATTCAGAGCTTGATCGATTCGGCGGTACATATGATCGGCCGGAACGGCATCTTCCAGAGAAAACTGGTAAAAGAGTTTAGAGGTACGTTGTTTTTTTCCTTGCATGGATTAAGATATGAAAAAGGGTAAACTAAATCTATCTATATTACTGTTATTATTTAAGATATGATTATTTTTTCCGCTCTGTAAATCATGCATAAAAAATAAAAACTCAACACAATTAATTCAGATCTGCGTTGTGCAACAGACACTGCTGACTGATCTCCGAACGTGCCAGGGATTCCCTGCCGTTGGTGCCGGCCGTCCCTGAACAACAAGTGGAGATCCCGCATCGGGTTGCGGGATGACGTTGGAGTGGTTTTGTGTTTTACTCGTTCCGAAGGTCTTCCTTCGGTTCGCCAGCCTGAAGCTCTTCTTCTTTTGGTAATTGCCACAGATACCCGTCAGAACGCTCTAAGCGGTCAGACGGGTAAAAAAGCCATATCCGGCGGGCGAGACAAAACCGGATTCAATGTCAAAACGTTGTGCCCGCCGAATCCAACCCCCGCCCCTGTCATCCCGAACGAATATGAGGGAGCTCATCGTTTAGGGCGATGACCCTGTCAACGTTCGTCTTTATTGTCCCTCGAATTCATTCCTCATTTCCAATTTACGTTTCCCGCCTCGGGGCATCTGGATTTTAGTGTCTAACCCCGGGTTGCGGCCTCGCTTCAGAGCTATGCTCTTCATGCGGCCTCCAACCGGGGCTACTGTCTGCCACCCCTTCGGGGTTGGATTGCCCGAGGGCAATCTTTCCCTGTATCCTGAACCTCGTACAGCTTCGCTTCCCTCAGTCCCATTGCTGAGCTTCACGATCTAAGTTTTCAACCTTAGATCTTGAACCTTACGGTCACGATACAAGATTCAAGACAGATCTCCTCACTGTGAATGTCATATTACTATGCAGCGACTCAAGCAAAACACAGGCCCGATCTCCTTTTATATGTACAACTACACCGTTCATGTCCCGCAGTTCGCCTGATTCGATTTTATTAACTCGGCGGTAAAATATTCATAATTATGATGTGGGAAAGTGGTATATTTTGGGTATGGAAAACCAAGATTTAAGAACCTTAACAGAAGCCGAGCGTACGGTGTTGCGCAAGCGCGGGATCCGCATGATAAAACAGGGGATCAAAAAAGGCGAAGTGGCCCAATTGCTTGGCGTCAACAAAAACACGGTCAGCAACTGGTGGAAAAGTTACACTGCCCGGGGAACCGCTGGATTAACCGAAAAAAAGCGAGGCGCCCCCTCTGAAGCAAAAAAACTACTAAGTGCCTCTCAGGAAAAAACTATTCAGAAGATGCTGATTGATACCATGCCCGATCAGCTTAAGCTGGACTACGCCTTATGGACACGCAAAGCCGTCCAGGAGCTGGTAAAGCGTGAATTTAATATTTCGCTGGCCATTAACACGATGGGCGATTATTTAAGAAAATGGGGATTTACTCCCCAAAAGCCGGCCAAACGAGCCTATGAGCAACGCCCGGCCGAAGTCAAACAGTGGTTGGACAACACCTACCCGGCCATCAAAAAGCAAGCTCAGCGGGAGGATGCCGAGATCCACTGGGCCGATGAAACGGGGGTGCGCAATAGCTGCCAGCATGGGCGCTCATACGCCCCCAAAGGTCAAACACCGGTCCGAAAGAGCATGGCCAAACGATTGTCGGTTAATATGATCTCTACGGTCACCAATCAGGGCAAAGTTCAATTCATGATCTATTCAGATACGATGAATTCAGAGCGGTTTATTGAATTTTTAGCAACAACTGATCAAAACCAACTCCAGGAAACTCTATGTGATTGCCGATAATCTGCGGGTTCACCACAGCCGCCCGGTCACCGAATGGGTGCAGGCTCATGAAGACCAAATTGCCCTATTCTTTTTACCGGCTTACTCCCCGGAAAAAAATCCCGATGAATATTTAAACTGTGACCTCAAACAGGGTATGTCTCAAACTCCGGCTCCCAAAGACAAGCCAACGTTAACCGAAAATCTACGCTCTTATATGAGTATGTTGGCCCAAACGCCCCAACGCATTAAGAAATATTTTAAACATCCCGAAATCCAATATGCAGCTGATTAATTATAGGTATTTACCCGTCGGGTTAATAACACGGTCACTAGTGTAGCTACCGTTAAATAAGTTAAGTAAAATATTTACTGATTCCGTATCTTGAGAAGAAAAACCGATGGCTAAACGTACGACAATCACGGTCTCAGATAAGGTTAAAGGCCAACTCATTACCTACGCACGATCTCATAAGATAGAACGGCGCCTGAGCCTGCGCGCTCAGATTATTTTAGACTGGCTCGGTGGATTGACCTATAAAGAATCCAGCAAAAAGAATCGGATCAGTGAACCTTCCATTGCCAAATGGCGCAAGCGGTTTGAACGGGATGGACTCGCAGGGTTGGTCGATGCCCAGCGCCCCGGCACACCATCGATCTTTACGGAGGCAGACCGCAACCGGGTGATCCACCTGGCCTGCCAGCGCACCGAAAGCCGAACGCCGCGCTACAGCCAACACCAGATTGCCGAAATGTGCCAGATGAGCCAGAGCTGGGTTTCACAGATCCTGCGAGAGGCTGACCTCAAGCCACACAAAACCGACTATTGGTGTGGGAAAAGCCCGGATCCGGAATTTGAATCCAAGATGATTGATATTGTTGGTCTGTATCTGAATCCCCCTGAACACGCATTGGTGCTATCGGTAGATGAGAAAACCCAGATTCAGGCCCTGGATCGTACCCAGCCGGAGCTGCCTTTACGGACAGGGAACCCTCGCAGGCTTACCACTACGTACAAACGCAATGGTACCGTAAACCTGATGGCCGCTCTTGCCGTGCACACAGGAGAAATCACCGCACGGCAGATCGACCGCAACAACTCCGAAAATTTTCTGAAATTTCTCAAACACCTGGACCGCAAATACCGCAATGTTCAGATCCATATTATTTTGGATAATTTGTCAATCCACAAAAACAAGGCTGTCAAGGAGTGGCTGGCTAAAAAAAGAAAATTTCACCTTCATTTTACCCCCACCTACTCCTCGTGGCTCAATCAGATTGAAATCTGGTTTAGCATTATGAGCCGGAAAATACTCAAAGATGGAGTTTGGCATTCCAAAAAAGATCTGGTCGATCAGTTGATGAGCTACATTAGGGAGTATAACGAAACCGGCGCCAAACCGTTCAACTGGACCTATGGTGAAGAATACTTAACGAATTAAGTGGTAGTTACACTAGGTGAGATTTGTTCTAATTGAATATCCTCCACATCCGGGTGGCCGATAACTCGTTTGACTGTTTCAATCTCTTCTTCCCTTATCACCGCCGGCTTTCCTTTCCAGCAGACAGTTCGAACTATGGAGTGGTCGTTCAAGACTGTGAATCGTTCATGCTCTGTCACCCGCGCAAACAGGTACCCGGGAATGTACGGCTTGGTAACGGTTTTCCAGCGGTCGCTCCAGCGCACACGCTCCTCTTTCAGGGGACAAAAGATTTCAAAATCATGCTGCTCGTCCAGTCGTGCGGAGGCTTTTTTTCGTGTCGGGGTTTCAGTTAGAAGGCGTACCAATGTCCGTTTGGCCCTTCTGATAAATCTGATTTTTGGGAAAAGGAGTTTCCTGGTAAATCTGTGTTCATGATGCGCCTAATATTCAATGATAACAACTGCCGGCCCTTTCAATTCTCAGGCAGTCCCGACTCCCTGTATCTTGGAATTCCTGGTAATGATGATCAATGGTTTCTTATATCAGAGTAAAAAAGTAGACGAATAAACAAACGGGGTCAAGGTCAATCATGAGTTTTAGTTCGTTGAGCTTTTTTCAATTTCGATTTAATGGCGCCTGTAAATTTATTATCAATTATCACATCCAACTGGTTTTAATTCCTCTCACCTCTTAAGAATTGCAGAATGGATGGGGGTTTGGTTGAAGGTTTGTGGTTTTGTCAATCAACCAAAACTTTAAACTTTAGAAGTTGAACCTTGTCCCGGCGGGCGGGTCGAAACGGTGTTTAATATCAGCACGTTGTGCCCGCCGTTGTTACCATCCCGCACTTGTCATCCTGAGCCACTAATTTTGCCCAAAAAGTCGGGCAACACTATTTAAAAGGTGACAGAAAGTTGATATCATCCGATATATAAAAAGCAGCTTACCCTTGCACTTAGTAGATCTTCCATTAGTGTTATCCATACCTGATCCTGAGCCTTACTCTGCACCTTGAGTCTTTTGCTTTGGTGGTCCTTCGGGAACCCCGGCCGGTAGTTTTTACTACTTCTCAGTGCAGGCCTGGGTGAGACTGCCCATTTATCAATCCTAATGAAAAACCCATGAAAATAACAAAAATCCGGAACCATACCGCTGGTATCGATATCGGCAGTGAACATATATTTATTGGCCTTGAGGATGATTCGGTCCATCAATTTGGCACATTTACCTGTGAATTTCGTGTCGCCATCGAGCTGCTCACCTTCGCTATGTGCCCGGCCGCAAGAGTGATGTAGCGGATTGCCAGTGGCTTCAGCAGCTTCACAGCTACGGGCTGCTGGCTAATAGTTTCCTTCCCGATCCGGCCATTAAAGCCTTGAGGGCGTACCTGCGGCTGCGCGAACGTTACATCAGTGAATCGGCCAAAGCCGTTCTGCACATGCAAAAAACCTGACGCTGATGAATATCCGCCTTCACCAGGTGATTTCCCAGGTCCATGGAGCCAGCGGCATGCGAGTGCTACGGGCGATTCTGGATGGGGAGCGGGATCCTGAAGCACTGGTTGCTCTTTGTGATAAACGAATTCAGACTAACAAACACGATCAGGTGGTTGCCTCCCTGGAGGGACACTACCGCCCGGAGTATCTGTATGAGCTGGCCGATGCGATCGATTGCTATGAGTTCTACCAGGGCAAATTATACGAGTGTGACCAGCAGATCGACGGGGAGTTAACCCAGTTGGCCGACCGACAACCCATTCCGAACGAGTACGGAAAAGCCAAACCGATTCGCCACCATAAACCCGCTATCAACCAGCTTCACCAGAAAATGGTTCGAGGCGGCCGCGGAATCAATGTGAACGAATTGCCGGGGATTACCGATTATTCAGCGCTTCGCCTGATGGGTGAAATCGGAGTGGATTTGTCCCCATTCCCAAAGGAAGGTCATTTTATTAACCCGGCGATAAAATATTCATAATTATGATGGGAAAAAGTGGTATATTTTGGGTATGGAAAACCAAGATTTAAGAACCTTAACCAAAGCCGAGCGCACCGGTTTTGCGCAAGCGCGGGATCCGCATGATTAAACAGGGGATCAAAAAAGGCGACGTAGCCCAACTGCTTGGTGTCAACAAGAATACGGTCAGCAACTGGTGGAAAAGTTACACTGCCCGGGGAACCGCCGGGTTGACCGAAAAAAAGCGAGGCGCCCCCTCTGAAGCGAAAAACTACTAAGTGCTTCTCAGGAAAAAGCTATTCAGAAGATGCTGATCGATACGATGCCCGATCAGCTTAAGCTGGACTACGCTTTATGGACTCGTAAAGCCGTTCAGGAGCTGGTAAAGCGTGAATTTGATGTTTCGCTGGCGATTAACACGATGGGCGATTATTTGAGAAAATGGGGATTTACTCCCCAAAAGCCGGCCAAACGAGCCTATGAGCAACGCCCGGCCGAAGTCAAACAGTGGTTGGACAACACCTACCCGGCCATCAGAAAGCAAGCTCAGCGGGAGGATGCCGAGATCCACTGGGCCGATGAAACGGGGGTGCGCAATAGCTGCCAGCATCCAGCTGGCTGAAACTGGCTCCCGGCAAGAAACAATCCGACAAACATATCCGGAAACATAAATACAAATCTGCTCCGCGGGCTGCTGAGATTTTTAAACAAGCCGCGCAAAGCCTGCTGGAAAGTAAAAACCACGCCCTTGGCGCCTTTGGCCGCCGGATACGCGCACGGCGAGGCCCTGGCGTTGCAGTCAAAGCGGTTGCCCGCAAACTGGCTATTCTCTATTACCGGGCGATGACCCAGGGAATGGATTACGTGGAACAAGGTATCGAGGCCTATGAAAAACAGTACCAGGAGCGGCGATTGCATATGCTGCACAAACATGCGTCACAGCTTGGATATGGCTTAGTCGAACTCAATGAATGAAACTGTCACCGGTAGTGAAGCTGAGTGTTTTTCGAGGCGGAACCGAGGTATTATGTTTAAATCATTGTTGCCTTTGGCTAAACTAAAGGCTCCCCAAGTACCCTAAAACCAAACTTAAGGAGCCCTTATGAAAAATATACAAGCATCAAATTACGAAATCTACGATACATATTGTATAGGTATCGACGTGCACAAGCCATCCTGGAAACTGGCCATTCGGTTTAACGGACAGGAATTACGCAGGCTCAGCATGGATCCGTCTGCTGAGCAGTTGCGGCATTTTGTCAACAGACACTATGGGCAAGGGCGGTTTGTGACGGTATATGAGGCGGGATTTACTGGTTTTTCGACCCATCGCGATCTGACCGATCAGGGATTTGAAAATCTGGTGATCCATCCGGCTGATGTGCCAACGACCGACAAGGAAAAGCGCCGCAAGACCGATAAGGTGGACTGTCGCAAACTGGCGCGGTTTTTGGAGGAGTATTGCCGCAATCCGGACCCGTATACCGAAAGCCGGATTACCCCGGTCTGGGTCCCTCCGGCCGGGGCAGAAGCGTTACGCGATGTGTTCCGGCTTCGCGATCAGCTGGTAAACGAGCAAACCCGGATGAAAAACCGCATCTGGTCCTTTTTAGACAAATGGGGAATGACGGTGCCTGCTGCTGATGAATTACCCCGCTGGTCGCGGCGGTTTGTGGAGTATTTGCGCTCCCTGGAATTCGATCAACCGGCAGCCCGGCTCGTGCTGGATCAGCATCTGGAACGACTGGCCACCCTCGGCCAGCAGCTGTTGCAGGTCAACCGGTTGTTGCGTGAGCAATGCAAGGCTCATGGTATATGGGAAGTGATTGAGGCGTTGCGTTCACGCTTTCGGGGCGTGGGATGGATCACTGCGATTGGCTATTGTTGTGAACTGATGGACATTCATCGTTTTGCCAACGGCGACCGGCTGAGCAGTTATCTGGGCTTGGTCCCGGATGTGCACGGCAGCGGGGACTATGAGCAGTACAAAGGAGTAACCAGCCGATGCAACCAGCGACTGCGGCGCTTGCTGATTGAGGCGGCATGGGTGGCGGCTCGCCAGGATGAGGAGCTGCATAGCTGTTGGCGAGGGTACATCCGCCGGATGTCCAAACAAAAAGCAATTATTCGCATTGCCCGAAAACTGGCTTTGCGGATGCGAAAAGTATGGATAGAGTTGGATCCGTTGCCGCCGAACACTCAGCAGCAACTCCACAAAACCAATAATCACGTTCTTTGATTACCCATCTGCAACGTTCAATTCGGGGCGGCAGTTCGAGATCCCTGCGCGACGGCCCTCGGCCGTACCGTTCATGCTATCTGGAGGTTCTGTCCGCCCCACTTTATCCTGAACTGAAAGAAACCTTGCAGCTTGAAGGCCACCCCGATGAGGGGGCAGCAAGATTGTTTATAACAGATTGTCAGATGGCAAAGAAAAGAACCGAAAAACAAAGGTAATTCTCTACAACAAAAACCATGTAAAAACCGGGCATGACCGAACAGGTAAAAACCAATAGAACCTGGGTAGATAAGGTATGTCCTTTAAAGGGAGGCTTTAGTAAAAAACTTGCGATTTAACATAACAGGGATCTCCGCGATTCAGGGAAGAACCCTGTCAACGTCTATCAATGCAGCCCCTCTATGGGTTTAAGGTTTCAAGTCTACGGTTTAAAGTTCTATTTCAACCTTGAACATTAAACATTAGACTTTGACCAATGCGAAGCCCCCCGAATCCATTCATCATTACCAATTCGCGCCTATCGACTCGGGGCATCTGGGTTTGGGAACTGTTCAACCCACGGCTGCAAACACATCGCAACGCTCGTGTTTTTTGCCATGGGCTATTGATTTTGTACCCCTTCGGGGTTGGATTGCCCATGGGCAATCATTCATACTGTCAATCCCTGGATTGACAATTTGTTACTTGTTTATTGTCAACTGAATCATTAGCAAACTATAAAGTACTGTCATAGAAGATAATAGTGGCAGATTTAACTTTTTTGAAGTCATGATCGGCTGTTATCAAGGGGATTTCTAAACTTTTGGCTGTGGCCATAATCACCGTATCCGGAAGTTTCATCTTATATTTTCTTCTGATAGCAATTGCTTTATTCTTTATATCTGTATTTAAATTGATAATTGTACATTTTTTAAGAAAATCTTTGGTAACAGACAGCTCTCTTTTATTGAATCCTTCATATCCTAACAATTCTATTTCTGTAATTATAGATATAATCAGATTTCGTTCTTCAAGAAGCGGTAAAATCGTATCATCTCCATTTAAAAATAAAGGATGATATTCGTATCAAGAAGCAAACTACTTCCACTCATCCCGCCACTTTCTTTGGAGTTCAACAGGATCTTTTTTCAAAGAAATGACTCCGCAATATTTTCGAAGATTATTTTTTTTTGATGCCTTTGTGAGCTTTTCATATTTCTGCTTAACAGATTCTTCAGAGGCACCTTTTTTAATAGTTGTTACCATAATTCCAATAATTTAGTCAAACGTGATTTTTAAAGGTTCTATAATATACAAAATATGATTTACCACTTATTCTGATTTATACAAATTTGCTGGTTCCGGGTTTTAGAATGCAAGATCCAGATTTCAGATTTTGTCAAACTGCTCACTGTATTTGACAAACCTTGAACCTTAAACATTAGACTTTGAACCAATGCGAAGCCCCTCGAATTCATTTATCATTACCAATTCACGTTTATCGCCTCGGGGCATCTGGGTTTGGGGGCGTCTCTGTCCCCCGAGTTGCGGACTCTATTCAGAGCAGCGCTCTTCATGTGTCCTCCACCCGGGGCTATTGATTTTACACCCCTTCGGGGTTGGTTTGCCCATGGGTAATCAATGGATCTCCCCTCCTTGTGCCGTTCTTTTTCGGCATAGGGAGGGGACCAAGGGGTGGGTCCTCACAGTCCGGTGTCCCTGGATTGACACTGTCTGTATCCTGAAACTTGTGCCTTGTGTCTTGTACCCTGCTACTTGTTCTTCTCTTCAATCCATCGGCTCATGAACTTGGTGCTGTTCATAGTGTGATGTCTTAACATAGCGCCGATAAAATTTTGCCGGCGATGGCCATCCAGGTTTTGACGAAGCTCTTTGATTCTTTTGAGTAGAAAGGTGTCAAATTTTTTCAGATCAAACCGATCTTTGAGTAATTCATATCCGGTTTTTTGTGATCTCTCCCAGAACTCTTTGTTCTGGTAAAGTTGAACAGCCGCATTTGCGAACTGTTCGGGATCATTGCTGATAACGCCGTTCCATTTACATCCAAGTTCGATTCCCTCCGATCCGATGGATGTTGTCACACTCGGTGTACCACTCAATGCAGCATCCACTAATTTTCCTTTTAAACCAGCACCAAATCTCAATGGTGCTACTAATACCCTGGCTTTGCTGACAACAGACAACGCATCATTCGCCCGGCCTTTAATCAAAAATCCATCATCCGAATTACTCAGTTGAAATACTTTTTTGGATGGATATGAGCCGTAAAGATACAATTTGGCTTCCGGTAACTGCTTTCGGATCAAAGGCCAGATCTCCTCTTTCATCCAAAGAACGGCATTCCAGTTCGGTTCATGTTTAAAATTCCCGATCGACACAAACCCGTTCCGATCTTCAAAGCCGGGGGTATCTTTCGGAATTGGGTCCGAGTCGAAATCCAATAAATAGGGTAAGTAAAAAAGAAGATCCTCATCTATTTGAAAAATCTCTTTCAGAATTTTCATCTCTGCATCAGATATGATCAGTGAGAGATCGCATCTTAACATACTGGCGATCTCTCTTTTTGCAGTATCTTCAAGCAACAGATCCTGTATGTTGAATTCGTGTTCCTTTTTGAATGCATTTTGACGAGCAATTCGTAAACTGTGCAGATCTATCGTATCAAGAATTCGAACGGCATCCGGGCAATTTTCAGCCACTCTCCAGCCGAACTGTTCCTCAATCATAAAGCGATCAAACAGAACTATATCCGGATTTAACTCCCGAACGAACTCATCAAATGATGAATCATTCATTTTAATCGGTTCTTCTCGCACGCCGATCTCCTCAAGAGCAAATGAATACTCACTTTTCGAGGCAGAACTGGAAAAGGTAATCTGCCAGCCATCATCAAGAAAGAGCTGAATTAACTGAACCATTCGGCTGCCGGCCGCCGAGGATTTTGGCTCCGGCCAAACTTTGCCGATGATTAATAGTTTTAGATTATTTGGCATGATTTAACTTTTTCTTGATATGTACAACGGGCAGCTTGCCCGTTACTGATTAACTCAAATCTACGGATGCGTGTGAAACAGGATGCCTGAATATCGTTCAAAAACCCAACCACCCGTTTTGCCACACCAACAAATTGTGGTGCCGGACAAGCTGTCCGGCGTACAACGGGCAGCTTGCCCGTTACTGATTAACTCAAATCTACGGATGCGTGTGAATCAGAACACCTGAATATCGTTCAAAAAACAAAACCTCCCGGTCTTCGCCCTACCAACAAATTGCAGTGCCGGACAACCCCGAAAGCTTTCGGGAGTACAAATCAATAAAACCTGCCTGTGTTGCTTACAAACGCAATTTTTTTACTATCGGGTGACCAGCTTGGTACGTTGATAGTTCCCTGTCCGCCGTACAAGTAAGCAATAATTTCTGGTTCACCTCCATCAACCGGCATCATGCGAAGAGTCACATTTTTGTAGAACGGGTGATCTCCTGAGGCCACATCTGTTCCGTAGCTGATGAACACCATCTTCTCACCATCGGGAGAGATATGTGGAAACCAGTCGTTAAAGTTCTCATCAAAGGTCAATTGAGTTTTATTGCTTCCATCCGCATCCATTCGCCAGATCTGCATGGTACCGGTTCGTTCGGAATTAAAGTAGATGTACTTTCCATCCGGTGAATATTCCGAGCCATCATCCAATGTTGGGGTGTCCGTTAGCTGCGTCTCTTCCATTGTATTCACATCGGCGGCGTAAATGTCATACTGACCGTTTCTGTTTCCCGTAAAAAGTACAGTTTGATTGTCGGGTGAAATTCCATGAAGATAAGACGCCCCCAAACCGGATTGCGTCACCTGTTTTGGATTGTCACTTCCTTCAACCGGAAGTGTATAAATCGTTGAGTTTCCATCATCTTCAGGATTATGATGACTAATCGCCAGCATAGTACCATCAAATGAGAGAACATGATCGTTGTTGTTGCTGGTCGCAAAGCCGGTGTTCAGATGCGTAATTTTGCCCTCATCAAGCCAGTAGTTATAGAGATAGCCATTGGAGTTAAAGATGAGGCGCTCGCCGTCTACGGTCCAGTTTGGAGCTTGTATAGAGTGCTCCGTTGTATGAAGCACTTTCTGAGTTCCCGATTCGATCTCCAGCACCTCTAAACGGCTTCCAAGGTATTGTTGATACTGAACAAGGTCAGACGGAGCGGGTTTTGTAATTCTTACATTTTTAAACACGGCCGTTTCCACAACATCCTCATTATGAGCACTGATATAAATTCCGGCAAAGAGTTCGTTATTCAACTCTACATCCGTAACCTCAACCGCTGTAAACGGCTCTCCCTTTTTGGCTGTTTTCATGATATAGGTTCCGTCAATCCGGGAAAGTTCAACTACATTTGGGAGGCTGTCAGATGACACACTTTCCAATGTTTCCGAGCCTTCTGTTTTTCGATATTGAAGTGATGTAAGCCCGTCTCCGTGAATGGCTGCATTTACCATTGCTGAATTCGAGCTCAGTGTATTCCGTACGGTCCATCCAATTTTTCGATGAGGATCAACTCCTTCACCAAGAAATTCAACTTCAGCCCGCAGAATAAAATCGCCTTGAACAGGTGTCCAAAGATACCTGAATTCATCGTTGTCAAACCACATATTCTCACCGGAACCGGTCAGAGTATATTCTCCCGTGCGTTCATCATATGAAACTTTACCTTCATGTTTTACATCCCCGATATCCAGTGTGTTTTCAAAGATTCCGAGGTTATTTGTTTCGTGTTCGTTAAGCGAGGCGGAGAATCCAATAACCAGGCTGATTAAAACGGGCAAAGAGTAGCGAAAAATGGGTGAAGACATAGTTTTTTTTATTTAGAAATTTTAGACAAACATTCTTATAAAAGCAGTATACAATTTTTGAACATTAAAATTAATCATACCTTGGAGACGGAATGTAAAGAGAGTCCTCAAGTGATCTATAATACTCCAGATTGTGATCCGGTTTTTCGTACTGATCGGGAATGGGCATATCAGAAAAGGTTTGAAAATAGAGCACACAGGAATCTCTCCATCTCACAGCATCTTTTTCTTGTATTTCGAGCAACGCCTTTACATGCTCAAACCGCTGCTGATCAATCAATCCTTCCATTAAATTCCACTGCTCCTGCATCCACCGAACCTGTTCCACACCTTTATAATATTTGTGAACCAGTTCCTCCCAAAGTGTCCGCCCTGAGTCCATCTCGTACTCCCAATCTGCATGATGAAACCACAGCAGGTAATCTTCGGGGGTTGTTTCAATATTGCTAAAGCGAGTTTCCAGGGGCTCATGATATTGCTCAACCGCGTTTGAGCCGGTTTCGGTGCGGTCAAATCCAATTCCCTCTTCATCCGCTTTGTGATAGTAAACAGCTGTCCAATCGGGGCGCGGCAGATCGGAAGTCCAGGGAGCGGGGCCGTAGTGATGGCCCTGCGCGTAAAGATGCGTCAATCCCAATGGGGATCGATAATTCACTCCTGCTTCGCGCGATTCCATCATTACTTCGCCAATCGGATTTAAAAATGATTCATTATTTGTGAATGTCATTCGCATCCACTCATCCGCAATCTCTTCCGCAGAAAGTGTATAGTCCCACGCTAAACGTCCGTAAGCATACCAGCTTGATTGCACAAACGGATGGCCTGTCCAGTTTCGGTAATTGCCAATATTAAGGACGCCTGCCATGCCCGTGTGTTCATAATCAAAAATCTCACCGGCTACAACCTTCCCAACGGTTGAGCCTTCTCCTTTTGCATAGGTATCTGAGTCGAGTGCTTCTTCAAATAAAGTCCCTTGATACGCCAGGTGATACGAAAATCCAAAATATTCTTGTGTGATCTGGAGTTCCAGCATGGTATTGGTTTCCTCCATCGCACCAAACAGCGGCGAAAACGGTTCGCGGGGCTGAAAATCGATCGGGCCGTTTTTTACCTGGAGAATCACATTATCTCTGAAATCGCCATCGAGCGGAACGAATTCATCATACGCTTCTCTGAACCGATCATTCTGCTCGGGACTGTATACAAACGCCCGCCAAATCACTACACCCCCATGGGGTTCTACTGCATCAGCCAACACGTTGGCTCCCTCGGCGTGATTTCGGCCGTAAGCAAATGGACCCGGCTGACCTTCGGAATCGGCTTTCACAAGAAATCCGCCAAAATCGGGGATCATCTCATAAATCTGATCAGCCTTGTCTGCCCACCATTGACGGACGTCAGGATCAAGCGGATCGGCAGTGTCCAACCCACCAACAGAGATCGGAGCCTGGTAATTGATTGATATAAAAACCTTAATTCCATACGGTCGAAATATATCCGCCAGAACCACCAGTTTTTCTAAAAACTGACCGGTTAACATTCGCGGATCGGCATTCACATTATTGACCGCTGTGGCATTAATTCCGATAGATGCATTCAGCCTGGCATAATCGGTATATCGCGGATCTTTGTATTCGGGCAGTGTCCCCCAATCCCAGATAGAGAGACCTGCGTACCCGCGTTCAACCAAACGGCTCAGGTTATCCCAATGGTTCACTGTCCTGTATTCAACCTTCGGTGCATTTTGTATGGAAATTTCTGAAATATCCTTATGAGTTTGAAGGTGCCGCAAAAGATCAAACACTCCATAAAGCAGGCCAATATCCCTATTTGCTGCAATGACCGTTGCACTATACCCATTCACATCGGTCTTTTTAATGAGATAACCCTCCTCTCCAACAGAGTCCAAATCCTCCTTCAAGTTCAGATTGGCAATTTCCTGCGAACTTTCAGGAGTACCAATAAAAACTGTTCCATGAACCTGAATATCATTGTGAAACGGAACGTTAATATCTAACAGGCCGGGAAGTGCTCTTTGAAGTTCATCCTGAATTGCCCCGGTTGTTTCTGAGTGTCCCCTTAATACAACAGCCTTCAGAGCTTCCTGATATTCTTTCAACAGGCTTTCATTCTCTACTTTTTCATATCTGAGCCACGCCCTGTAGCCATCTTCCGCTGTATGTTGAGCAGATAAAACAGCTGGAAAAAACAGAATAATCAGGATCAAAAATAATATCAGGAAAGAATTGGATGATCTCATAATGATAAAAAGTGAGTGAAATAATAGATCAGTTGATCAACTTTAATCAGTTTATAAAAAAAAAGCCTGATTCTACAACCAGGCTTTCACTTCATCGAAAACTTTCTTCCTCAATTTGAAATATTTACACGTATACCCGCTCCAATAACTAACTGCTCATCATCGTTTGGTATATCGCGTCCGATGATATACTTGACTTCTCCAAATGCTCTGCCAAAACCTAAACCTAATTCAATACCCCCACCGGCGTTTAATCCTGTAAATGTCTCAGATTCGGATACATCACCAACTGAAAATTTGGAGTAGAGAACGTTTAAGCCGGTCAGCGCATACAAACTTGCAGTTTCGTTATCCAATATCATTAAGTGGACGTTCGCATTTCCGTCAATCTGAGTGAGGTTGTCTTCCGGTTTAGAAAAGCCAACATCTCCGCCAATACGTAAAGGTAAATTCGGAATACTGTAGTATGCATTTACCTGGAAATTAAAATCTTCCGATTTACTACCGTATCCAACACCGCCTCCCGCTGTAATGGTTTGAGCTTTTACTGAAACAGCACTTAACAAGAACAATCCTAATGACAGAATAATCGTAAATTTTAATTTATTCATAACAACACTTCTTTGGGTTAGTTTTAATTATTCCTGAGGAATATGTAGATCAATTTTAAAAATTCAAAAAATATATTAGGAATACGTTTTCCATCTGATACTAAACCACTATATGTAACAATTTTTCATAGCTGTCCAAGACATTTAAAGAAAGAGAAGAAATCTATCTTTTTTATCTCTGAAAGAAGGTATTTATAAGATGGCAAAACCAAACCCCTGAATTGGGGTTTTCTAACACCTAATCATATTGATCAGCATTGTATCTGTTTAGCGATCAATAGATAAAAATCGAATCACTGGCAAAACCGGTGTGTCCCCTCGCCCCTCTCCCGCGTACATGTTTAGCGGTTTGAGTCAAACAACCTGACAGAGCACCGTGTTTTTCGGTTCCTGTCAGAGTTGTGGGATAAGGCATTCCCCTCGAAAACCGACCCACGCGACTCTGGCAGGAGCTATCGCACTCTGCCAGGACGCTAAACAGATGCTCTCCAGCGGGAGAGGGGCGAAGGGGTGAGGGCGAAACGATGAATGATCTTGAACCGAGCGTCTTTTCGCGCTAAATAAGTACTCCGCATTAGCTGATCAGGGAGAAACGTATTGGACAGGTGTAACAATTTTTATAAAATCTTACACAGTTTTTATTGATTTGAGACGGGTTTTTTAGTATCAATAGAGTAAAGAATATCTAAACACAGAGATGCTATTATGAACAATTATTCCTATAAAATTTTTGCAGTTGCTCTTTTTGCTCCTTTTTTAATGATTTCGACCTCTTTTGAAACAGACAGTTTGAATGAACAGCCATTATTAGAAACGACAGAGATCAGCACTAACCAGCAATACCATCAAACATATCCTGAACGACTCACATCTCTGATTGAATATTTTAAATCCAAAGACCTTGATTTACAATCGCATCTGGATCATCCGAAATTTGAGATTTATGACGGAATTGGCGACCGCTTTCGGAAATCGGCTGAACGAAAAATTGGAAGTCTCGAAGATTATCTTCGCGTACTTGGATATGAAGACAAAAAAGGAAGAATCGGGGATTTCATTAAAACTCACTACAACGCCCTTCAACAAGCCGAACAGACCTATAACATCCCCAAGTTCGTCATCGCAGCAATTATCGGCATAGAGTCAGATTTTGGGCAAAATATTGGAAGCTACAATCCTCTTAATGTGTATGTTTCCATGTACACCGAAGATTATCGTGCCGATTTTGCCAAAGCACAGTTAGAAGAGTTGTTGCTTTTTACAGAGCGTAATAATATTGATGTATTTGAACTGAAATCCAGTTATGCAGGTGCTATGTCTTATGGCCAGTTTATTCCCTACTCAATCAACCGTTGGTTTGTGGGAGATGATATTTTTGATATGGAGAACAACATCCATTCCATTGGAAATTACCTGGCTCATTTTCATGAAGTAACCGGATCTATTGAGGGGGCCGTGTACCGGTACAACCCAAGCAGCCTATACAGAGATGCCGTTTTAACATTGGCCGATGAGGCAGAGCAAGTGTACCGTGCATCTGATTGAAATTACTGACCTATCCCCTGTTTTTTCCTGTACAGATGATTGGTGTTTAGATCTTTAAAGGAGCTACATCCGAGAAGTGTGAGTATATACCGGGCCTGTTTTTGCCAACTCATGTAAAGGCTTTCCAGGGATTCGTATCCTCCATCCATAATCGCTTTAATAATGGGTTGAGCTGAAGCGGTAAAATCAGCTCCAAGTGCCATCGCTTTCACAATATCAAACGAACTTCTGATCCCGCCAGATGCAATTAACCCAAAAGAGTGTTCACGTTTCAATGGTTCGATTTGACGAATACAATCAACCGTGGGAATACCCCAGTCATCAAATTGGTGAAGAGGATCACCTTGATTGGAACGAAGATTTTCTACTCTTGACCAGCTTGTTCCTCCGGCCCCTGCTACATCAATCACAGAAACGCCGGCATCCAAAAGTCTTCTTGCAACTGCTTTTGAAATACCGGCACCCGTTTCCTTCACAATCACCGGACACTCAATGGCATGAACCAACTCCTCAATTCCCTTTTCAATTCCCTTAAAATTACGATCCCCTTCTTGCTGCATTAACTCCTGGAGTGGATTCAGATGTACAATTACGGCATCTGCTTCAATGCTGTCGATCATTCGCCGAATGTTTTTGTCCGGCAGTCCGCCGATTAACTGTGCCCCGCCAATATTCGCTGATATAAAAGCGGTGGGAGCGTGAGAACGCACGATTGTAAATGACTCTTCCTGCCCGGGGTCCTCGAGCATGACACGTTGGCTGCCAACACCAAATGGCAGATTCTCGTTTTCACAAAATTCGGCTATAACTGTATTTACCGCACCAGCTTCCGAATAGCCCCCCGTCATTGAAGAGATAAACAATGGGAATGAGAATTCCACCCCGAGTAACATCGACGAAAGTTGAATCTCATCACTATTGATTTCGGGTAACGCATTGTGGACAAAATCGTACTCTTCAAAACCAGTACTTTTTTTGTAATTCACATCATGATTAATACTCAATTCAACATGATCCTTCTTTCTTTCCTGAATGGTCATAATTTTGGAGATCAGTTTCTTATTTTAGCTTACTGAAAAAACGAGTTTTCCATTTGTGAATTCCTTGGTATAAATTCACATTTGTACAAATTATTAGTTTAATATATCCATTCCCTATGAGTTCTGTTGATAGATCAAAAAAACTATATTTACTGCCAACTCCTATTGCCAAAAGAAAAGAGAACCGGGTTCTACCTGAGCATACCATTCAAGTCTTACACAAGTTAGACTGTTTTATAGTCGAGAAGGCTCAAACCGCTCAAAGCTTTCTTCAATGGGCAAATCACCCGACACCTCTTCATGAAATTACTTTCCGGGTTTTAAACAAAAAAACACCAGACCAGGAAGTTGTCAGTTTTTTAAAGTTACTGGATCATCAATCAGTTGGGCTGATGTCAGAAGCCGGTGCTCCCGGAGTGGCCGATCCCGGTTCTCTACTCATCAAACTTGCTC
The DNA here is from genome assembly GCA_034521495.1 of Balneolaceae bacterium. Taxonomy (NCBI): domain Bacteria; kingdom Pseudomonadati; phylum Balneolota; class Balneolia; order Balneolales; family Balneolaceae; species Balneolaceae bacterium. The sequence continues at coordinate 56,469 of JAXHMK010000014.1, read as the reverse complement.
ATGAAAAGGGAATTCAGGTTGTGCCGATGGTTGGGCCATCCTCAATCTTATTAGCACTCATGGCTTCCGGACTGAATGGCCAGCAGTTTACATTCCATGGTTACTTGCCGATAGATAAATCCAAACGGATTAAAAAAATTGAAGAGCTCGAAAAAGACTCTTTAAAATCGGGTTATACTCATATATTTATGGAAACTCCTCATCGCAACAGCAATCTGTTCGATCTGTTAATCGGAAAACTCCGCCCTTCCACTAAATTATGCATAGCAGCAAATATCACCTCGAAGGAAGAATATATTTCAACCAAGAATGTCAATAAGTGGAAAAGTTCAAGAAAACCAAATCTTGAAAAGAAGCCCGTACTTTTTTTAATCAATGCCAAATAAAAGATCTGTCTTTAGGTAAGTTCACTCATCTTTAGTAGTATTTTTTACACACTCCCGTAACTTGTCTACCACTCTTGATTTTTTTGTTCGAAAATTGCCATGACTCATATTGAGCTTCTTGGCCACTTCTTTGTCATCCTCGTTAATGAATTTTAAAACCTGCAGAAAAAAAGTTCGCTTTCCTTTCTTTAATTTTTTGATACAGTACTCAAGGAGTTTTTCTTTTTCCTCTGAATAGATCGATCCCTCAATTTCATTACCCGACGAACCGATAACTCCCGAAAAGTATGAGTATTCGCTGGGTACTTCTACCTTATCTTTCCTCAAAATCATCAGGTACTCATTTCGGGCTGATCGAATCAGGTATCCAAAAACATCATTTATTTCAGAAATCGTCTCATTTACAATTTTTTTATAAACTTTTTCGAATGCCTGCTGTGCACAATCTTTTGCAGTTTCTTCATCTGCTTTCATTACGGTACTGAGATATAAAGCCATTCTCTTTATAAATATATATGAAATACGATTTACTTCAGACGTTTCAGCCGAAGTAATGAGCTCGTAAAATTCTTTACTCGAAATTTTATCTTGTTCCAAAAAAGCGATAACTATCTGATATTTATTGCCTTACAGAAAAAAATTTGTTTATAAAAATTGAATTGCAGAAAGTCAATGTATATGAATATATTTAAAAATAATTAATATTTATTGTATATAATTATCATATAAAAACTAATTCAAAATATAATCTAATTTCTATATTTATTCTGTAACAAACTGCTTGTTTGTGCATCCTACTAATGTATAGTACAACAAAATTTTAGCCTTAGAATGGCAAAAAACCAAAATAATTTTTATTACCACTAAACAAAACACACAACATTATGAAAACTTTACACAACCTCCGACTTCTTACTGCCACTGTCATCATCGCCCTGTTTGCCGGATGCGCCGGTATTACCGAGGCCAACCTCTCTGAGACCGCACCGGATGCACCTGCCGTATCAGTCGAATCAACTGTTCAAGCTGAGGAAGCTCCCGGCTATTTCCACGGCGGCGACCAGGAAGAAATGATTGACGTTGGACCTTCCAACGACTACAGAAACCGAGAATTAACCGCTCAACCATTCAAACAATTTCTAAACTAACATACATCTCATTATGAAAACTTTACACAACCTCCGACTTCTTACTGCCACTGTCATCATCGCCCTGTTTGCCGGATGCGCCGGTATTACCGAGGCCAACCTCTCTGAGACCAACGCCCCGGATGCATCTGCTGTATCGGCCGAATCACCTGTGCAATCTGCTGAAGCTCCCGGTTATTTCCACGGCGGAGACCAGGAAGAGATGATCGACCTTGAACCTTCCGACGACCACAGAAACCGGGAATAACCCGCTCAACCATTCAAACAATTTCTAAACTAACATACATCTCATTATGAAAACTTTACACAACCTCCGACTTCTTACTGCCACTGTCATCATCGCCCTGTTTGCCGGATGCGCCGGTATTACCGAGGCCAACCTCTCTGAGACCAACGCCCCGGATGCATCTGCTGTATCGGCCGAATCACCTGTGCAATCTGCTGAAGCTCCCGGTTATTTCCACGGCGGAGACCAGGAAGAGATGATCGACCTTGAACCTTCCGATGACCACATGAAACCGAAATTAACCGCTCAACCATTCAAACAATTTCTAAACTAACATACATCTCATTATGAAAACTTTACACAACCTCCGACTTCTTACTGCCACTGTCATCATCGCCCTGTTTGCCGGATGCGCCGGTATTACCGAGGCCAACCTCTCTGAGACCAACGCCCCGGATGCATCTGCTGTATCGGCCGAATCACCCGTGCAATCTGCTGAAGCTCCCGGTTATTTCCACGGCGGAGACCAGGAAGAGATGATTGACGTGAACCTTCTAATGACATATGAAAACTGAATCATCCTGAATCCAGAATAAATTCAAGAAGATTTAGTACATTTTAAAGTTTAGAATACAAACATTTCTTTATGAATTATGTACCGACGAATATTTATTTGTACTTACTTCATATTTATATCAATATCGCTTTATCCATTCAAAATATTTATTCAGCTACAAACTACAAGCATGAAGAGACGAGAACGATATACAATAATTGGCTAAATGTTCAAGAACAAACACAATTTGATACAACAGATACTAATTCTACTTTATATAATAGGCTCAGTGAGAATTATTATGAACTTTTATAAGACTACTAATAAAATAGCTTATTTAAACTTTGCTCTTCATGAAGCAGTAAGTGAAAAGAGAATTGAAATCATTTACAGACTTTCAAATCAAGAGAATGAATATGATCAGATGTTAATAGAACAATTAATATCTCAATGGAAATATAGTGATCAGATGATTTATTCAATCCGAGACTTTTCCGCATCAGATGATTTATACCTTTTCATGGTGCTTCACATTCCATGAGAATCTGAAAATCAAGCACGAAAACTTGCTTAGATCATTGGTTTGAAACATTAAGCACTAGTAAGATTATGAAGAATACACCTCTAAAAGCCAGTTTAAAAGCACAAGCTCTTGTTTTAGGTTATAATAAACTTGATGATTTTGATAAAGTATTTGAAGTTGGGAAATATTTAATTGAGTCAAATCCATTTCCTAGATTCTACTTTTACATTCAACTTATTTAATAGAATTGCTTTTTCAGCAAGAGCAACAGGATATTACTCTGACGCTTTAAAAATTTATGACGAAATATTATTACCACTTGCTCAAAGACTTGGTTTTGAAGAAAGATTACTAACAGTAAAAATGAGTTATGCTCTAACCCTATTCCGGATCGGTAATGTCAATGCTAGCACTAAATCAATTTGAAAATGTTTACTAACAAGATATTGAAAATTTAGATCCCAGGTATAGATCCGTACTCTTCAATAATCTTGCAGTAAGTTATCTAAATTCAGGACAATTTGATCAGTATGTACAGTTTCAACTTGAAGCGTTTGAAATTGCTCAGGAAGAAGAAAATTTTGATCAACAGTTAAATATCTTGCGCAATCTATATGTTTTCTACCGAAGACAAAACGAAACAAGTCTGGCGTTAAATTATCTTAATCAGGCACTTGAAATCTCACAAAAATATAACTTACCTGAGGAAACGGCCGGAGTTTTACTCTCATTAGGCGTTCATAAACGGGAAACTGAAAATTTACCCAATTTGGCGTTAGATCACTTTTATGATGCTCTTGAACTTTCTGAAAACTCAAATAACTATCAACGACATTTCAACAGCTACATCGAGCTGGGTGAGACATATCATGAGTTGAATAATCCAAGAGACTCCGAGAAATATTTTAAAGAGGCAATTGCCATCAGTGAATCCCGTGAGGATAACCGAAACTATTCTATGGCAATTGTTCGCTACAGTAATATGCTTACGGATAATCAACGATTAAGTGAAGCCGATACTCTGATGCAATCTATATCCGACAGCGACCTGGAAGAAATCCCCTTCAATCTGGAAGTGCTTGGAAAAAATGTAAAGATCAAACTCCTTAGTAATCGAGGAGAATTGGAAGAAGCTCTTGCATTTTCTTCAACTACAATTGAAGAAATATTTGATTGGCTGCAAGAGAGCGCAGACATGCAGACCGGGCATATGAGAATGGATGAGGAGTTTTCGGAAGCGTTTCAGCTACACACAGAACTGCTACGCCAACTTGGGAATTTCGAAGATGCAATTGCTGTAAACGGACGGCTCAGAAACCTTTCAAGAACTGGATTTTATAACAATCCGCTTTTAAAATCACAGATATTAAGCGAGGAAGAATTGATCAGAGATCATAACCTGAGCAACAGAATTGAAGATCTGAGAAGCAGATACGCAAATGCAACGGAAGAGCAAAAAATATATCTCGGAAATCAGTTAGCAAGTGCGAAGGCGGAGCGGAACAATTTGCTGAACCAAGCATTTCCAAACTACTCGACCAGTGATTTTGAAGAGATGCTGCCTCAAGCAAGGAATGAACTGAATTCAGATCAGATGATCATCTATTTTTCTGTATTTGAAGATCAAATATTTCAATACTTCATCACTACTCAACGTATAGAGATGAAAGTCTATCCCGCAGATGAGCAGATGGAGCTGCTTGAACGTGCGGTTCAAAGTTTTGGGCATGCTTCAACAGATCTGAACCTGTTACATGATGTTTACAGAAACTATTTTGCTGATAATATCCCCTCTGGAATTGAACATATCTATATGATCCCGGATGGAATATTTTACAGAATTCCTATAGAAATTCTGCCTGTAAACCCCGCAAATTCAAAGAATAGTTATGGTTCATCCACATATTTAATAGAAAACTACAGTGTTAGTTATCTCAACACATTATCTGATCTTTTAAATACGTCAGCACGTACTGATTTCAGCTTTGATTTGGCAGGCTTTGGTGTGAGTAATTTTTCGGAGGCCGGCCACCCCAATTTACCGGACCTCCCCTTCAGTCCACAGGAAGTTACAAGCAGTTCAGCTCAATTAGACAAGTTTAGAAATAAACAATTTTTTATAAACGACAGCAGTACGGAAAGCAATTTTAGAAATGTTGCCGGCAAAGCAAAAATCATCCACCTGGCAACACACAGTAAAGTGGATGATGAAAATCCGCTTTTTTCTTCTCTTTATATGTATTCTGGCAACAGTGTAAATGGAGAAGACAGCGTTGACAATAAAAATGACGGCATTGTTCATGCCTATGAGTTGTTCGACTTAAACCTCAATGCTGATTTGATCTTTTTGAGTTCCTGCGAATCCGGTTCCGGAGGATATTTGAAAGGATCCGGGATCCTGGGTTTTTCCAGAGCGTTTGCGTATGCAGGAGCTCAAAGTTTATCTATAAACCTTTGGCCGATACGGGATCAAACCGCTTCTGAAATTTCATCCGAATTTTATGCTTCACTTAATCAGGGAAATAACAAAGCTGAGGCACTCAGGGAGGCACGTATACATTATCTCAATAACTCTAATAGCGATCCCTACCTGTGGGGAGCTTTTATCATGTACGGCAACATTAGCCCTGCGGTAGATAACTATAAATATTTGATCCAGTTACTTTTGTCGGGCTTATTGATATCAGGGCTTGGCTTCATTGCAATTGCTGCATATCAAAGAAAAACCCTGATTAGATCCTGGATCTTTTTTTAACTGGCGGGAGGTTGTCTTAGTGATTCCAATTTGTTTTTAGCTACTCGGCTGAATGATCCGTCGAGTTCTATAACTCTCTCCATACTCTCAATTGCTTTTTCCCTCATACCAAGTTGCAATTGAGTATTAGCTAAGTACCAGGTTCCCTTCTCAAGATTCATCAATCCTATTCCATCAGTGCTGTTAATTGACTGAAAGGTTTGCAAAGCTTCTGAATAATTTTTGGAATTATATTGAATAGCTCCTTTAACCATTTTAAGGTCAATACTCTGCTCAGTTGTTAATTCAAGGGATGAGGCTTCATCGATTTGTGCATATGCGGCCTCAAGATTACCGCTTGTAGCCAGGCTTACCGCTTCCTGCAGATAATTTTCCAACATGGTTTGATTATCTGCTGACCGTTCAATTTCATATTCTATCATAGAAATTGGTTCGGCGTTTTGTGGCTGCTCTACACCGGTCATAAGATTAAAAAGTACAGCAAAACCGATAATAATAACCGTGGCAGCAACAAGATACGGTTTGAATCTTTCATATAATGTTGGAGCAGAACTCTCTTCGGCTTTCGGCATCGGAATAACGTTAGGTTCTGAATCATAAAGATGATCGAACTTGCCTTCTGCTCCCATTTTTTTCAGTGTAACGAGTGTTTGTAAATAATCGAGATCATCCGGACGAGCAATTAGCTGCGCCCATAGTTGATCGACTTCTTCGGCAGAGAGATTTCCATCCACAAAATCGTGGATTTTTTCTCTTATAGGTGTTAGATGGCTGGTCATTTCAGTAAAATTTTAACTTGTTTTTTGGGCCTGGTGCTTATTTATCTCCTGAATGATTCCTAACAGGTATGCCTTATCAAACGGCTTTTGAATATAGGCGTTCATTCTTGAGGATATACATCTATCACGAACATGATCGTAATCGTTCGTGGTTAGAGCGATAATGGGTGTATCATTATATTTCTTGAGTTTTCTGATCTTTTTTGCTGTTTCAAATCCATCAATTCCGCTTCCTAAATTAATATCCATCAAAATCAGGTCATACTCGCTCTTTTCAGCTTCTTTGATAGCTTTTTTACCGTTTTCAGCACTCACTATTTCAAATTCATTTTTTAGAAATATAGAAACGAGAAGACGAATTTGAGCACTGTCTTCCACGTGCAGAAGGCGTGGTTTTTCTTTTGATCTGTTTCTGGCATTGGGAGAAAAGAGAGACAAATTTCTCCTCGTATTCCTTCGCGAAGGGAACGTTTCATTTAAATCATGTGGATTCAAATGAAGCTCCTGAGATGTGGGAACATCCATGGAATGAGCTACAGATCCATCTATATAGTTGTATGAGAATGCATTAGGAAACAATACGCAAGTTTTCATATCAATAAAACTTCAGTTGCTGATCTTTATTTAAAACTCAAAAGCTACATTGATTGTCGCTTCTGTATATATGATGCCCGAACAACCGATTTGTTACAGTTTTTTTTATAGAATTACGCCGGAACAAAAAAATAACCTCTGTCGATTATGAATCTTCATTAAAACTGAAATTATTATGAGTACTTTTTATAGAAAGGAAACCTATAAATGGAGAGAAACAGATGTTAAAAAATGCCGCAGAAGCTTTTTTAAAGTTAAAGAGAGTCGCAATAGCAGGAGTTTCATCCAGTGGGGATGTGGCCGCAAACATTATATATAGAAATCTCAAGAAACATGGATACACAGTATATGCGGTTAATCCTAATTCCCGGATTGTAGAAGGAGATACCTGTTACCCATCTATTGCATCGGTTCCGGAAACACCCGATTGGGTTGTAATTGCCACTCATCCTGATGTCACTCCACTCATTATTGATGAATGTATTGAACAAAAAATCAAAAAGGTCTGGATTCACAAATCACTGGGGAATGGAAGCTATAACCCCGATGCAATTAAAAAAGCAGAAGATGCCGGTATCTCTTTAATTCCCGGAAGCTGCCCAATGATGTTTTTAAAACCAGTTGATCCTGTCCACAAGTGCATGAAATGGTTTTTTAAAATCAGTGGAAAAGAAGCTAACCCGGATTATGCACCAAGAAATTTGGTTGTGCACAAGGCGAAGAGGAAATGGTGACGGAAGGGTACCTGAGTACCCTGAGTAAAGCATTTCAACTTCAACGCAGTGCACGGACAAATTTCGTAGCCATTTGCCACAACACTCAAAATTGAGCTACCATCATTTTCCGATACATCTAATAATATCTGTAACTTAACTTCTATTTTATACTTTTTCGTGAATAATTCGGGTTAAACCAGTTGGCTTTACGAAATAGATTTATTAGACTTACGCCCATCATAAAGACTTATAATCATTTAAATATCAGGCGCACTAATCACTGCTCCGATTTGTTACTCACCTGTCATCCAACCCATTGCCTAAAATATCTTCGTCAACTCATTTCGCAAGCAATCTCTTACAGTACATATGACCTCATTTAAATTTCAACTGCGAATCTTCCTATCTCTGGCAATTTTACTGGTTCTCGGGTGGATCATTTTCATGACTACCACTCAAAACTGGTACCTTTTTAGAGATAACTGGTTTATGACTGTAACCATGATCTTAGGATCATTCGTTGCCGGTGCAAGTTCTGAAGGCGGGGGTGCCATTGCATACCCGGCAATGACACTTTTGTTCAACATTGGTCCCGATGTAGCGCGTAATTTCAGTTTTGCGATTCAAAGTTTTGGGATGACTTTCGCAGCGATCTGGATATTTCTGTCAAAAATAAAGATTGAAAAAAATTACCTGCTTATCGCAGGGATTGGCGGGGCCGCTGGAATCCTGTTCGGCTCCTATTATATCGTTCCTTTAATTACACCAAGTTATGCTAAGATGATGTTCGTTTCATTCTGGCTTAGTTTTGGGATGGCTCTTTGGGTTGTAAATTTCGTTCGGTCTCGTGATAGTAAAGATCATCTGCCTGTTTTAACTACTTACCAAAAAATTGAGTTATTGCTGATAGGAGTTCTTGGAGGGATCTTCAGTTCCGTATTTGGCAATGGAATTGATATCTGTACCTTTGCTTTTGTTGTGCTGAAATATGGCCTCTCTGAAAAGATAGCAACCCCCACCTCCGTTATTTTAATGGCTTCCAATGCAATTATTGGCACTTTGTTAAATGCATTTGTTTTAGAAACCATGCAGGCCGAGGCTATAAACTACCTGTTAGTATGCATTCCCGTTGTAATTTTTGGAGCTCCTTTAGGGGCATTTGTCATCAACCAAATTGGCAGAAAATCGATTGCAATAATTTTGATTACTATTATTGTCATTCAGTTTATAACAGCTCTTTTTATCATTCAGCCAAGCTTTTTGAATATTGCTTTTTCCCTGGGAATTTTCCTGTTGGGCCTTGTGGTGTTTTTCCTTCTCACAAATTTTAAACTTCCGAACAGAAAAAGAGATTCAACAGTCAGTTGATCAGAGGAGCTACCCTTATTTTTAAGATCTAAACTTATTTCATGAGGGCTTTACAAAGCCGTGGTTATTGGTCAATCTGAACTCGATTCAGATTCTCCATTCGTCTTTATAGCCAGTATCTGGAGATCCTGAATCCCCCGGAGGGATCCTGGGAAAGTTCAGGATGACGGTCAGAGTTTTGCAAAGCCTTCTTCATGTTTTAGGTTCTTTTTTTTCTTGATCCGCCAGTGGTCGGAGACTCTACAAAGAAACGAAAAAATCAGACGATGCTGCCAATCATCATGACGGCGATGATCAGAATCAAAAGAGAAAAGCAAATTTGTAATAGTTTTTGATCCAGAGTATGGCCAATTCTCACTCCTAAAAAGCCTCCTCCAAAAGCCCCGATAATCAATGGCAATCCCGATCCAAAATCAACATAACCAATTGTGTAAGGCGTTAATCCGTTGTGAACACCGGCAAAAAAAGCATACTGGAGCCATCCTGAGAGAGAGATGAATACAATCGCCAGGGATGAAATACTCACAGCTTTCGACAGCTTTAGTTTATAAACAAGGTTCATAATTGGCACGAGTACAATTCCTCCGCCAACTCCTGCCAAAGCCGCTATCACTCCCCCGAATACTCCAGCCACACCTGCCTTCGGTACACTAAATGAGTCTTTCGTAATTTGCAGCTTTCTGTCTGTTCGGCTCCTTTTGTAAAAGAGGACAGCTACGATTACCAGCAGTATTGAAAATAGCGACACAAAAACATCTTCAGTGTAATACGCAGAGGTGACGGTAATCTTACCAAGGTACACACCTAAACTTCCCAAAAGGCCCAGCAGAATTCCCTCCCTCCAATAAAAATTTCTCTCACTCCTTTGTTGAATAGAACTGCTAATAGATGCAATAAAGGTGCAAAATAGAGCCGTAGCAATGGTCCATGGTGTAGGATTTTCAAGCCCCGCTGAAGTGAATACCAAAAAAAGGATGGGAGTGAAAAGAATGCCGCCACCAATCCCGAAAAGACCGGCTAAGATGCCGGCAGTGATTCCAGCCAGTACTAATATCAAAAAGAACATTAGATATTAATCTCTCCGACCATATATGTTACAGCCGCTCCGCCAATTTCAACCCTGTTCTGTTTTTGATTACACATAATATTGCCACCTCTTTTGGATACCTGGCGAGCTGTTAAGAGCTGATTTCCCAAGGCGTTTTTCCCAAAATGGAGTCAACAATGTATGAGCCGATCCCGTTACCGGATCTTCGTAAATTCCCATCGACGGAGCAAAATATCGGCTCACAAAATCACAATCCTCTCCCTTTGCGGTAATGATGATTCCCCGAACCTCCATTCTTTCAAGCAAACTAAAATCTGGTTTTACGGATTGAACCGTATCCTCATCCTGTAGCAAAACAAGCATATCCCTGTTTACGCCGGTATAAAGTGGAATTGTACCTATAGCTTCGGGCAGTAACTTTGGGACCGGAATGGGTTCGGGGGGATTGGATGGAAAGTTCATCCAGTAGATGTTCTCTCTCTTCTCTACCGTCAGCTCTCCGCTTTTCGACTGAAAGACTACTCTCTTATTCTCAAAATTCAGATGGTCAAATAAAACATGAGCCGAAGCAAGCGTGGCATGTCCACAAATATCTACTTCCGTCTGAGGTGTAAACCATCGTATGGTATAATTTCCGTCCGGTTCTTCAACAAAAAAGGCGGTTTCAGAAAGATTGTTTTCGGCGGAAATATTTTGCATATCATCATCACTCAACCAACTTTCTAATGGAACAACGGCCGCAGGATTCCCGGAAAACACCTCATCTGTAAATGCATCTACCTGGTATAATTTCATAACGTCTCGGTTCTTCAGTTAATAATATTCAGATTTAAAGCTAATAGATAGCCATTGCAAGAATATGAATCAATCTTAAAATGGGGTAAGTCCTCCTCAACCTCATATTTATATTTCGTAAAAAGTTCACGACCTTTCGTACATGGATTCAGAAACAAGTATTGATACGAAAAAAGCTTACCAAAAACTTGGATTTGAAGCGGTTTTGGAGTCCGCTTTACAGCATACTTATACCCCTTATGGAAAAGAGTTTCTAAAAAATTTAAGTCCGGCCACAGATCCGGAAAGGGTTTCTGAAATTCTTGGATATGCTTCTGAATGGATGAAAATTCTTCAAAGCAGTTCAAATCATCCGCTTTCTGTGATTGAGGATACGACTGAAATTTTGAAAGCCAGCCGGATCAAAGAAAATACGCTGCCACTTGAGGATTTCCTGGTAGTGCTCGAAAATGCCCGGCTCGGCAGAACGATCAAGAATTTCTTTAAAGACCACGAGTTGGATCTTGAAAATCTGAAAAGTATTTCTGATCGGCTTGTCAATCACCAACCGGTGGAAAAGGCGATCCGGAAAGTGGTGACCGATAAGGGAGATCTGCGGGATGATGCCAGCAGTAAGCTGAAACAGATTCGCGGTCGCCTGAACCGGGAACGAAACCGGCTCAGAGATACCATTCATTCGGTGATGCGGCGAGTCTCAAAAAAAGGAATGACATCCGATGAAGGCCCAACTATTCGCAGCGGCCGCATGGTAATCCCTATCCAGGCGGAATTTAAGCGTAAGGTTGATGGCTTTATCCATGACGTCTCCTCCACCGGCCAAACCATCTATCTCGAACCGGTTGAAGCACTTCAGATCAACAACGAGATCCGGCAACTTGAAGCGGAAGAGCAGCGGGAAATTGAACGAATTCTTCGGGAATTAACAGCTGAAGTTGGAAAATATTCAGATACACTTGAGAGAAATATCCCCATTATTGCGCAGTTCGATGCTATTCATGCACGTGTAAAACTGGGGCTGAATCTTGACGGAAGTATCCCTGAGTTAAGCTCAGACGGACACCTGGATTTAATAGATGCGTTGAATCCCAACCTGGTGCTTAAAAATCTGTCGCTGAAGGAGCCCGAACCTGTCGTTCCTCTCAATCTTGAACTGAACCCGGATGAGCTGGCCCTGGTAATTACCGGACCCAATGCCGGTGGAAAATCTGTGGCGATGCGTACGGTTGGAATGCTGAATTTAATGCTACAAAGTGGTTTCCCGATCCCGGTTCAGCCGGATTCTGAAATCCCGGTCTTGAATGGTATTTATATTGATATCGGGGATGACCAATCGATCGAAAATGATCTGAGTACGTTTTCTTCACGCTTACAGTGGATGAGAAACACGCTGCAAAAACTCAAAAAGAACTCACTTGTTTTGATTGATGAGGCTGGCTCCGGGACCGATCCAGAGGAAGGGGGTGCGCTTTTCCAGGCGTTTGTTGAAAAAGTGATTGAAATGGGAGCTCGCGTGATTGTTACCACGCATCACGGATCACTCAAAGTGTTTGCACATGAGCACGAAAAAGTGGTGAACGGAGCGATGGAGTTTAACCAGGAGAACCTCACTCCCACCTATCGATTCAAAAAAGGATATCCCGGGAGCAGTTATGCGTTTGAGATTGCCGACCGCCTGAATCTGCCTAAAGAAGTGATGAACAAAGCCCGTGAACTTTTGGGTGAAAAACGAGATTCAATGGGCGATCTACTGATCAGTTTAGAGGAGAATATGCAGGAGTTTGAGCAGTTGAAACATGAGTATGAAAAGCGGCTCAGGTCAGTTGAAAAAAGAGAGAAAGACTACGAGAAGGATCAGAAGAACATCAAAAATAAGCGGAAGAAAATTATCGAAAAAGCGTATAAAGATGCTGAAGAGATCATGAAGGGGGCTAATCAACGAATTGAGAAGGCTGTTGAAAAAGTGGTGAGCGAGGGGCGCGAAAACAAAGAAAAAATTACCGAAGCCCGCCGCGATATTCTTGATGCCAAGAAAGAGATCGCCTCAGACAAGGAAGAGGTTGAGCAGGAGGAAAAACCTTATCGAAGCAAGGAGAAGCCGAAGGTGGGCGATCATGTACTCATTGAAGAGAGCAATACATCCGGCGAACTGGTTGAACTCTCCGGAAAGAAAGCTACGGTTTTGGTGAACGGTATGAAGATCAAATCGAACCTGAACAAGCTGGTGAAAACACGCCCTCCGAAAAAAGAGAAATCGATGAAAACACGATCTTATTCCATTTCCAAGGATACCGATCTTTCCGTGAGTCCCTCCCTGGACCTGCGCGGAAAACGCGGTGATGAGGCGATAAAAGAACTCACAAAATACCTGGATAATGCTCTCACCCGCGGAATGAGCCAGGTAGAAATTATTCACGGCAAGGGCGAAGGTATTCTACACAAGCTGGTTCATGAACACCTGGAGGAACGCTCTGAGGTGAAATCGTTTGAAATTGCTCCATGGGATAGTGGTGGGTCGGGTTGTACGGTTGTTCATTTGGATTGAAAGGCTGCGTTCCTTTAAACATGGTACGTCTTTGAAATAATTCGATTTGCAAGCTGTAAAATTCATCCTCTTTAAAATTCTCGTCAAATCTTACTTTCAGACATGCCATGCTTCATACTGTCAATTTTAGAAGGCTCAATATCTCAAATGCAAAAGTTTTCTTTCTCCATCCCCGGCAATGGTAATAATCAGAATATTGCCGTAATCAGATTCATCGAAACTTTCATCAAAATGTTCTCCTTCTAAAATCGTATTTGCAAAGGTCGGCGTTGAATTGGAATGACCGCAAACCAATATCGTTTCACCTTGATGCATCTCCAGCCACTTCTCAACCTGCGATGTTGGATTTTGATGATCATAGATTTGAAGGTCCAGATCATTCAAGTCGGCAGTGGATTTGGCCGTTTTCTGAGTTCTTTTGAAATTCGTTGAATAAACGGCATCAAAGGATACCCGTTTAAACATCTCAGCCAATTTTTCTGCTCGTTCGTAACCGGCTTCACTCAAATCGGGATCGTGGCTGTTATCTGCTTTTTCAGCATGGCGAACCAAGATGATTGTTATTAAATCACCATCTAAAGAATGAGCAGTCAGAGTGACCGGGCTAAGAAGACTGATCAAGAAAGCAAGTTTTACAATTTGATGACAGCTTATTAATCTTTTTTTCATAATGATTCCCAATATATTATAGTCCAGATTTTAACATTTAAACCATTTGAAATATATAGAACCATGAGGTTTTTAATCGCCGTATTCTTCTCAATTTTTCTTATGACATGTACCAACAACCAACCCACACAAACATTTGATCTGCAAGGCCATCGCGGGGCACGCGGACTGATGCCTGAAAATACAATTCCCGCATTTCTAAAGGCTGTTGACTTAGGGGTTGATACGATTGAGTTGGATGTTGTCGTAACCGGAGATGAAAGAATCCTCGTCTCGCATGAGCCCTGGTTCAGCCATAATATCAGTACCAAACCGGATGGCTCGCCGGTCACCGAAGAGGAAGAGATGGAGTACAACATCTACGAGATGACATACGAAGAAACACAACAGTTTGACGTTGGGAAAAAAGGCCATCCCTCCTTTCCCAACCAAGAGAGAATGGAGGCCAAAAAACCTCTGCTGCGTGATGTAATTGAGACTGTTGAAAATTATACCGACGAACAGGGATTACAGGATGTAAAGTACAATATCGAGACCAAAAGTGAACCGATGCGCTATGGCACGTATTATCCTCAGCCGGAAAAATTTGCACAGCTCCTGAATGATCTTTTGATGGATCTCGATGAGGAATTCGACATGCTGGACCGGGTGATCATCCAGTCTTTTGATCCCGCTACGTTGGTTGAATTTCGGAAGCTCAATCCCGATGTATCTATAGCCATGCTGGTTTCCAACCGGCAAACAATACAGCACTACGTAAATGAGTTAGGATTTGTACCGGAAATCTGGAGTCCGAACTACCAGTTGGTTAGTTCACGGATGATAGCCGAAGCCCACAGTCTTGACATGAAAGTGATCCCCTGGACGGTGAACACAACAGAAGAGATGAACGACCTGATTGAAATGGGAGTGGATGGAATTATTACAGATTACCCGGATAGTGCGATGGTTTTGCAGTGATCTTTATATTTTAACGTGAACTCAGGATAAGAATATTAAGAATTGGCATGGTAAAGTCCCCTCCTTTTCCAAGGAGGGGATTTAGGGGTGGTTGAAACAGAATTTAGTTTCAATTTCAAGATTTAATCTCCTTTCTACCTCCCCGAACCCCTCCTAATCATAGGAGGGGATTTCATTTTCAACATTCTTATCCCGAACTCAGTTTATTTTAGCTTTCTTTTCCATCTCAAAAAAATTGTTTATGAAACTAAGAATATCGGAACTTATTGATAGATTAAACCTTAAATCCCATCCTGAAGGCGGATATTATACAGAAGTGTACCGGAGCGACGGAATTATAGAAACAGATAAGGATGATTTTCCTGACGGCCGCCATTACAGCACATCGATCTATTACCTGCTTGGAAGTGACGATCAATCACAATTCCATCGAATAAAGTCAGATGAAGTCTGGCATCACTATGAGGGATCACCGATTACCATCCATCTGATTTCCCAAAGCGGTACCTATCGAAAATTAAACGTTGGTAAAGATCTTGAAGCCGGCCAAAAACCACAACACATTGTGCCCGCCGGGTATTGGTTTGGCGTTACCGTTGACGATCCGGACCGTTTTGCCCTCTGCGGATGTACCGTCTCTCCCGGTTTTGATTTTGATGATTTTGAGCTGGCGGATCGGGATGATCTTTTAGCCCAATTTCCTGATCATGAAGAGATCATCAAAAAATTGACTCAGGTGTGATTTATGTAATTTGCCATAATTTCCGAAAATAAGCGTCATAGAGTTCTACTGCCGACCAGTATATAAAACTGAAAAACTAGTGTTATGTCAATTCTCATTTGTCGGATAAAGACCTGACAGCATTTCCGATGCTTTTCCGGATTTCTGTCAGCGTCAAAAATCAACGCTGTCAGATCCAGTGGGTGCTGACAGGTTGCTTCCGACATTTCATATTTGACTTAACACTCGCTAAATAGCTGTGTAAATATTCTGTTAATTTACAAATTTACTCAGTGAGCGTAACCAGCAGCGACCGCCAGGACCCTCTTGCTTCTATGGCAGGCTCGATTTCGGCTTCTTGTAATTTTTGAGTAACTGCCTGTCCGGATGAAATGCATTCAACTGCTGATAAATTCAGGTCTGGAAATGCTGTTTGAATCCTGATAACGGCCGAACGGCTGTGGAAAATGACAGAATCCAATGATATATCTGTTAGTTGTCTTCTGTAGCTTTCAAGAGTTTCGGTTGCCAATGTTTCCTCCTTGCAAACCTCAAATTCAACAACCGGTATCTCCAGTTCCTGCAGTAATCCCGGAACCTCTTCATCTCTTTGATCGGTTGTGGGATAGAGAACAGTTCCCTCCCGGGATATCCGAAGCATAAACTCTATAATATCGATAGGACGGGCATCTTCCCTCGGCATAACTGCAGGAATATCAAACTCATCTAACATATCAGCAGTTGCCTGGTTCGAAACCAGATGAACGATATTTTGAACTTCTTTGAGTGCCCCTGCCTCCCGAATCCACTGAATAAAATAACGGGCATTCCTGAGATTTCCGTGTATGATAAATGAAAATGATTCCAGCTTTTTTAAGACAAGATCTTCCTCCTCTCTGTTCACAGAGTATGAGTATTTTTCCAACGGCATATGGATTAATCGCCACTCATTATTCTCTTTAATCTGTGTTAAGAAAGAAGTTGCTACATCAGCATTCGCTGTAAAAAGTGTTTTTTTCATTGAATATTTTTGATCTCTTTAAAATACATACCCTGCTCCAAAATAGAATCTCAGTGATTCCTCAGAAATTCCTGCATCTGCCCGTAGCATAATATCCCGGCTAAAAAATTTGCATATCATCCCACCGCCAAAAGAATGTTTCCAGTTATTGAACAGTTCGTTCGAATCATTGTCAGAAAATACCCGTCCGCTGTCCCAAAAAAGTTGACTACCTACCTGAATTCTATCGTTCCAAAAAGAAAATAGCCATGTTCTGAGTTCTAAAAGATGCAGTATGGATTGATTTCCGCGAAACCGGTTTAAATGATATCCACGGGGGCCATAACTCCCCCCTATGATGGATAGGTCCCAAAATGGAGCACTGCCCTGTATTGATTCAAAGTTAAGTTTATTGGCTAAAACAACGCCATCAAACAGTTCCAGGTAATGGCGAATATCAAACTGCAGATCAGAATAGCTATAATCACTTCCAAAAACAGAAGAACTAACCTCGAACGATGCTTCATACCGAATTCCCTGCGCAGGCGAAAATTCACTATCTCTGCTGTCTGCTATAAATCCAAAGCCTGCTTTATTTGCCCAGCTTTTCCCAATTCCGCGGGGCATATCCTCCCCGAACTTGGAAGATTCATCTCTTACTCGTCCATTCAAATAGGAAACATCCACAGAGCCGGTTAGATCTAAAAAACCATATTCTCCGAATGATGCCATCCTTTTTCGCAACTGGTAATAGATTGCCAGTTCCCGGTTCTCAAAAAAGTAATAATTATCATCAAACAGTTGATCGGAGAATTCAGTCTTATTCCCAATTCCAAAATAGTATGCCTCACGGATTCTTTGCCCTGTAAAATCTATTAAACTTCTTAAATCTGTACCGAACGTTCGGGTCCGTTCATATTCCATCTCTAAAACAAGGCTGCCTTTTGTTGATGCTGTAAAATTTGCTTGTAAATTACTTAAGAATGGACGCACGTTGTTTCCATACCCAATTCGCTGAACCAGCCCTCCTCCAAACAAACCCAAATCGGAAGTGTATCCTGCAACGGGCAGAAGTGAATATTCGCTTCCAATCCGTATATCCGGCTCTTCACTCTCACTTGTATCCGGTGGAATGACCTGGGCCGAAATTTTTCCAGCCATCAGCGGCATTATCAAACAAAAAAGGAGGACCTTAAACAACCTCAAAGAACTCCCTCCTCCTCAAGAGCTTCTATTGTTGATACGGAGTGGCGAAGGTGCGGAATGACAATACTCCCTCCCACTACTAAGGCAACATTCAGCGCATCAATAATCTGCTCTTTGGTTGAACCGGTTTGGGCGCATTGCTCCAGGTGATAGTCGATACAATCGTTACATCTCAAAACAGTTGAGGCCACCAAACCAAGCAATTCTTTGGTCTGAGCCGGAAGAGCTCCATCCTGGTATGTGTTATGATCGATATTAAAAAATCTCTTGATCCCTAAATGATCCAGATCCAGAATTTTTTCATTCATCACCTCTCTGTTTTTTCTAAATTCGTGCAAAGAGTTTGTATTTGAAGCCATATTCTTATTCATTTATGCTTATCAGAAAATATTAAGCTTAAAAAGTGTTAGTCACCGGGAAAGTGATTAAGGTTGTCATTAATTTTTTAGCCAGTTATACTCATCTGATGATCCATTTGCGTTAAAACTTAAAATAAGAATTTCATCACTTGTTTCGGAGCAGAACATCATACAAACATAAACTTGTTGCCATGGGCGATAGTATGGCACAAGGATTTAAAAACGGCGGAATCTATAGAACGGATTTGAGTTTTCCGGCTATTCTTGCGCGATCTCTACAACCATCAACAGAATTTGATCTCCCGTCTTTCTCGGCACAGGCCGGCATCCCCATCAATATTGAGATATTGATTCGCGGACTCGCCGAAAAATATGAAGACGGCATTACGCTGGGAAACTCATTCGGGGCCGGATCTGAAATTTACCGAACACTGCGCCGGATAAAAACTTACTGGGAAGGACATCTGAAATCTTTGAAAGTTGAACAGGACACACCTTATCATAACCAGGCCATTTGGGGATTTACCATCAGTGATTGTATGCTGATGGATGAAGAGTACTGCCGCAATTACATCACCGATAATAAACCTGAATACTCTGTTTTTAATGTGCTGCCGGATCATGCCATGTATATCACAGCACGGATGGTCTTAAATCCCTCCTTCAACCAAAAGTTTGAAAGCAACACCATGCTGGATAACGTTTCACTCTTGAGCGAGGATGGCGGCATTGAAAACCTAATTGTTTGCATTGGGCATAATAATGTAGTGGGAGCGGTAACCAACCTGGATATCAAATATTCTGAAGAGTCTGACCTAAATGCCCGTTATGCCGACCGAAACTGTACCGTTTTCCGGCCGGAACATTTTAAAACAGAACTAAAGTCGCTTTATGAAAATGTTGCAAGACTGAATGTTAAAAATGTATTTGTTCCCACCATACCCTATGTAACCATCCCTCCGGCTATTCGGGGAGTGAACGAAGATAAAGAGAAACCAAGAACCGGATATTTTGATTATTACTCGCGATTTTGGATCTGGGATGAAGATTTCGACCCTGACAAACATCCGCATCTAACCAAGGATGACGCCATTGAACTGGATATAGTTGTGGACCAGTATAACGCCATTATTCACAAATTGGCTGATGAGTATGAATTTTGCGTTGTCCCGGTTCACAAATATGTTCGTGCTGCCGCTCGCAGGCGTCTCGGAAAAGATAATGTAAGTCCCTTTCCACCGGAATTTGTGAGGGCTCTTCAAAAAAATGAGAAAACAAGTTACCTCGTAGAGGATTACGAAAATATACGTATCTCAACAGATTACCTTCGGCTGGATGAAGAAACAGGCAAGATAGACCGGGGTGGAATTTTTAGTCTCGATGGACTCCATCCTTCTACAATCGGGTACGGGCTGATTGCCAATATCTATAAAATGTCGATGGAAAAGCGCGGGGTAGAGTTTATAAACCCAATCGACTGGGATTTTGTGATTGAAAATGAAACACTTGTCACCGATCCGCCTCCGTTAATGAAAGATCTTCGGTTGTTGCTGAAATTTCTCTCTTTAAGCCGGCAGGAACGCCTTACCTTTCTTGGTAAAAACTTATTGCAACTTGTTCTGGAGGCTTTCTCTTCAAAACCGGAATTGGATTAACCACCAATCTCCTCAGCAAGACTCAGGCCCTGTTTAATGCAATCCGGCACCGAAACACCATTCCTGAAATTCCCTGCCAGGTGTAAGTGCGAATTTCTTTTTTCAATCGTCTCAAAGACATTCAAGACCTGGTCATATCCCACATGATATCCGGGAATTGAGTTTGGCCAAAATACATGCTCTTTAAATACAGGTTCGTTTCGGACTCCTATCAGATCCCGAAGCTCATCCAGAACAATATGCAGGAGAGATTGACTCTCTTTTTTTGCTAATTCAGGATCTCGTCCGCCTCCAACAAACACAGTTAATAAGTGCGAATCAGCTGGTGCTCTTCCCGAAAATAATGTTGATGAGAATAACGCACCGAGAATATTCCTGTCCTCTTTTTCCGGAACCAGGAACCCAAATCCATCCAGAGGATGCCGAACTTCGTCTTTTTTAAACCCCAGGTGAAAAACGGACAAGGGTGGGTATTGTACCGTTTGAATTTCCTCCAATTCTTCGGGCTGAATCGGTAAAAGATCTTTATTCCATTTATACAGCGGTACATTTACCACTACCTTTTTATACGGACCCTTATCACCAAATTTACTTTTTAAGTACCATCCATCCTCCAGTTTCTGAACCTTTTTAATCTGATGATTGAAGTAGATCTCATCAAGTTGCTCCGTCATTCGTTCGATAATCTGGTGGAGACCATTCTCAAATGAAATCAGTTCCCGATCAATACGGCCGTCAGATTTTCTCTTCTTACGCCCGGCAATAGTTCCCCATATTAATGAGCCATACTCCTGTTCCAGATCGTGCATTTTAGGAAACGTATGACGCAGAGAAAGTTTTTCGGGTTTGTTTGCATAAATCCCTGCAATAAATGGATTTAAAGCATAATCCAGCATCTCTTTCCCAATTCTTCGCTCAACAAATTGAGCTACTGTTTCATCCCGATTATCAGTTTTTGAGATAAAGAGATCTTTCAGGACAGCTAACTTTCCCCCCGGCGAAAAAAGAGGAGTCGAAACAGCCTCAACCAAGGAGGAAGGTAACTTTACAAGTTGCCCGTTCTTAACAATAAACCGTTTCGAACTTTCCGGATTAGCGATGACTCTCTCCTCCCACAATCCAAGATCTTTTAAAAAATCCGCTACTTTTTGATCTTTTAGAAGTAACGTATTTGGCCCGTACTCAAGAAGCCAGTTATCTTCACGAATCGTTTTTATAGAACCCCCGGCATATCCATGTTGTTCAAACAAGTCAACTTGCTGCCCCTTCCTCTTAAGTGCCCAGGCTGCAGTTAAACCGGTTATCCCGGTACCAACAATTGCTATTTTATTCTCTGCCATGTTAAAATTATTTATTTGATTCACCCTCCGCAAAGCTTTTGCCCCGGGATTGGATTATCTCTAAATAGCGCAAGCGTCCCGCTTGTGCTCCATACATTGATTACAAATGTCAAATAGGGTCAAGAGTGGGATACTCGCAATATCCAGTTAACATTATTGCCATTCAGTCAATTCACGCACTATCCAGATAGCACAAGCCTCCCGCTTGTGCTTTACATATTGATTACAAATGTCGGAAAGAGTCACGAGTGAGACGCTCGCGCCATCCCAAGTAACTCCATAGGGTCAGTTTAAAACTACTGAAAATCTATGTAGTAACACGAAGAAAATTTATACGAAAGATTCTGAAAACCGCTTTTATTTTGGTGTGAGTTGTTCTTACTTTCATTCCGGATTAAAAAAGAAATTATTTATGATCATTTCGGTTTTAGGATGTGGCTGGCTGGGTTTCCCCCTTGCTGAACGGTTGCTCTCTTCTGGCCATATCATTAAAGGTTCAACAACCACAGAGAAAAAACTAAACGTTTTACAACAGAGTGGAATCGATGCATATCTGCTGGAACTTCCGGATTCAGTTTCGGATGAAAAAATCAAAGATTTTTGGGATTGCGATATTCTGTTTTTGAATATTCCGCCCGGCCGCAGAAATCCCAACGTTAAAGATGAGTTTCCGGCAAATGTTAAAAAAGTGCTTGCCAAAGCCAAGGAGCATCACATCTCCTGGATCATTTTTGCAAGCTCAACTTCTGTGTACCCTAAATATGGCGGACTAACCCGGGAGGAAGAAGCTGAAAAAGGAAAGGCAGCACGGGCAAGCGGTGAGGCTATTTTAAAGGGTGAGGAACTCATTAAAAATTCAGATATCGATTATACAATCCTCCGGTTTGGCGGGCTTTACGGATATGAGCGGCATCCGGTAAAATATTTAAGCGGAAAAAAAGATCTTGATGAGGGAGCAAGGCCCGTAAATCTTGTCCATCAACTGGATTGTGTGAATATCATAACAGAGGTGATCAACCAGAAGAAAAGAAACGAAATTTACAATGTAGTATCCGACGGGCATCCGCCCCGGAAGGAGTTCTACCAATGCGCGGCAAAACATTTTGACCTGCCGCCTCCCACCTTTAAAAAGGACAATAATACAGGATATAGAATTGTATCAAACGAAAAGCTAAAGAGGGAACTGTATTATGAGTTTAACTATCCAAACCCAATGGATCACGCTCATTAGTATAGTAACCGGTAAATTACTATAACGAGTTTACCGGTTAAGATTGTAACCATTAAAGCATAAGACAAAACTTTGATGAGCTTTTTTTCTTCTATCATGTCGAGCCTGTCCAAAAAGGATGTCATTCTGAACCCCGCATTCCCGGGGCAGGCTCGATCCTCCAAAGGAGTCCTTGGGACAGAATCTCCACTCTTTATCTGTGTTTGGAGATACCGGATCGGGGTCCGGTATGACAAAAATAAGAATATTGATCTCTCTCACATCCTTTTTGGACAGCCTCAAAGGCACCTCAGCAAATATAAACGGATATAGCTTTCAGAGTTCAACCTGTAAAGGCGTTTATATAATGTCAGGGGTAATAAATCACTTTAATAGTCAACTTGAAAAGAGGCCATAAAAACACAAAATTTTTGACTTCGTATTTTTGTGGCTACCTGATTGACTATACTTACTTTAAAGACTGTACTATTAGATTACGTCTTGCTTTACGACAAAAATATCTTCGGCAATATTATTAGCGATTGTAATCGTTTGATTTTCGACTTTAACCTTAACAGGCCCGTCAAATGGTTCTTTGGACAATACCTCAACTTTTACACCGGGAATAAGTCCCTGTTTTTCAAGGTATCGAAGCAGATCCGGGTTTTGGTTTTTTACCCTCCGAACTATATAGGGTGTTTCAAGTGGTACAGAGTGAAGTGCCTTTAGTGTAATTTTTGGCATCTTACCATCTTTCGTGGGGATCGGGTCGCCATGCGGGTCTTCCGTGGGATGGTTTAACAACTCAGCAATCTTATCTTCAAACTGTTCCGATATATGATGTTCAAGCTGTTCGGCCTCATCGTGAACTTCATCCCAGGAATAGCCCAGAATCTCCTTCAGGTAAAGCTCCAGCAA
Organism: Balneolaceae bacterium; assembly: GCA_034521495.1. Lineage (NCBI taxonomy): Bacteria > Pseudomonadati > Balneolota > Balneolia > Balneolales > Balneolaceae > Balneolaceae bacterium. Next base: position 32,995 of record JAXHMK010000014.1, on the reverse strand, counting down.
CCGGTGGTGTCGAATAATTTCTAATGCAATCTTCAATCCGGTTTCGGTTAGCCGTGAACCATAATACGATTCATATTTAACCATCTTCATCTCAGAGAGGCGTTTCAACATATTTGTTACAGAAGCATTCGCTACGCCCATTTTTTCTGCAAGACGAGATGTGGATACACCTTTATCGGGAGGTGTTTCACTCTCAAGTTTGTAAATGGTTTTCAGGTAATCTTCAACGGATTGGCTCCGGGACATATCAAAAAAATTAGATTAGTGTCTGCCTGTATTTTTTCTATTCTGAATTCTTCCCCTGTTATTCACCCATAAAATCTTGGAACGATTGTTCCAGGTAAGCATCACTTCCCACAAAATTCAGAAGATTTACAAACATTTCTTGTTCCAGGAAACCGGGTTGTTTACCAAGAATAGCCCCTTCGGAGTTCAGAAAGTATGCAGTGGGAACATTTTGATTTTCCAGAGCGCTTGCAAATTCTGCCTGGGTCATCTCTTCGCCGTGATAATTTACCTTTGCATCCGATTCTATATCAATCTGTACCCAAAGGTAGTAATCGGAAATTGCATTTTGAACACCTTCAGACGGATAGACCTCTGAGTGCATTCGCTGACAATAGGGACACCAGGTAGCAAATACATCAACAAGAATCTTTTTCCCTTCCTTTGGGGCTTGATCCAGCGCCTGCTGCAATGAGATAGGCTCTATCGTTTCAGATTGTGCTGAAGTAACTACGGGCAGCAACAATAACAAGATGAAAGAGATGTATGTTGTAAGCTGTTTCATATCTCAAAAATAATGAAGATTTACGACTTTCTTATTTCTTTTTGATAACGATCATCGTTAAATCGTCGTGTTGTGCAGATTTCTCGCCAAATTTTTCAAGATCTTCTTCCAGTTTTTTGAGTAGCTGTTTTGAAGACAACCGGTAGTTTCGTTTTACCAGGTTCTGCAGCCGTTGATCTCCATACAATTTATTGGTTTTACTAATCGACTCAACGATTCCGTCCGTAAACAAAATCAAAATATCACCTTTTTCCAGGTTGATAATCTCTTCGGAGATATTTTTCCTGAATATCTCTTCACCGGTCATGCCAATGGCAAGACCCTCCGGCTGAAATTCATACAATTTATTTTCACTTTTTTTATAAAACAGCAGCGGATTGTGACCTGCCCTGGAAAACTGAAACTGATTCTTTTGAATATCCAAAATCCCAAATATCATAGATATGAATGTTCCGCGATTGGCATTGTTCCGAAACATGTTATTTGTTTTTGTAAGGATATCGATTGTGGACCGGTAATCGCTGCAAAGGGCGTGGAGTACGCCTTTTGTAAATGTCATGAAAAACGCAGCCTGGATACCTTTTCCGCTCACATCACCAATCGTTATTGCTAATTTGTCGTTTTTAAGCGGTATAAAATCGTAGTAGTCTCCACCCGTTTCGTATGCCGGTTTACAGAGTGCGGTAATATCGTAGCCCTCCACAGCTGGTGTTTCAATGGGCAAGAAAGACTGCTGAACGTTTCTGGCAATTTTAAGTTCCTGCCGTATCCTGTCTTCCTGGGCAAGTTCTTCAATATATTCAGGTACAAATTTGGGAAGCTCCCTGACCGAACTCCCCCGGTAGATATTATACCCGCCGGCGATAAATCCTACAACCAACAAAGAGAGAAATGAGTAGAAAATACTGGCATCCGGCGAGTTTTCTATCAGCCATCCATTTGCAGTTGAAAGCATTGATACAAATACAAACATAGCGATAAACGTAGTAAGAAAATCTTCCCTGATATAGATAATACCCAGGCTAAGTCCAATAATACCAGCAACAGTCAACTCGGTTGTGAACGATCCCACCTCAAATGGAAAGGGATAGACAACTATAAATAGAAAAGCAGGGACGAGAACTGCTGCCACTGAAGATTTATAGCGGGATCTCAGTAATCCGGTAAATATCAGGAAAACTACCTGAGCAATGAGAAGATAGAATACAAAATTGCCCAAAATTTCGGTCAGGTAAGGAAAAAAAGTGTTATCTGCTTCGAAACCAGCCTCAAGGGTGATGAATGAATTGGGTATCAGCATCAATATTAAACACCAGCCAAGAGCAAGGAAAAACCCAAATGAGATTCCCCGGATGATCGCCAGCCCCACCGGAATGTTGTTGAAATACCCTACACGAAGAACATCGACCGTACGGAGCTTTTCAGACCAGGATTGCCGTGTTATGGAATCGGAAATAGCGGTTACTACAAAGAACCCAAGGGTTGCAAAAGCAGCAGAAAAGCCAATCACAATAAGCTGCATAAATACAAACTGTGTATCAATCACCCCGAACGAATTTAAGTGCGAGTAAACGCTTTCAAGAGTCAGGACGAGAGGAAATATCATGCCGGCTAAAACTGCCACAAGTGTTGCGGCTTTAATATCAACCAGACGCAGTCTAAAGCGGATAAAAAGCAGAACAATAATCCAAAACGCACCTACCAAAAGTACAATAGTACGAATTCCTGTTTTAATGGTGGTAAAAAGATCGTCTCCCTCATCGGCGCTTGGATGTGTATAATCCATCGAAACAAGGCTGCCGGCAGGTAAAATTCGTACCTCCACCTGAACATCTGTGCGAATGTCAGAAATGGAGTTTTCAAATCTTACAAGAGCTCCTTCAGAATCTCCAATGGATACCCGTTCGACAGATGTAATAGTAAAATCCTGTTCCGGCCATCCCGATTTTGCCAGGTAGTATTCGGCCATTCTTTGTGCTATTGGGGTCCCTAAATAGTTAACCTCGTTTTGATCAATACGACCCGTACCGGCAGCTTGATTTGTGTTATTATTAAATCTAAACTCCAGCGATTCAGCTATCAAACTGTCATTCGAAATTGAGGAGAGCTGAAGCGAATCAGTCTGCATTCCATAATGAAGCACATCTGGTCTGAAGATTGATTGTGGCAGGAGGTTGTCTTCATTAAATACCCCTATCAACCTCCCCCCTTCTGAAAGCCTGATCTCTATGGTCTCTGCCATCTCCTGATCAAAAAACGCTTCGTCTGCTTCATCCCCACTGCCCATTTTAATATTTGTTTGCCAGTAAAATGCCGGGAAAAGCCTGCTATTGGAAGAGTTTGAATAAAATTCCTTAAACTTCGTCTGTTTTTGTAAAGAGTCGAGAAGCTGTGTATCTGTTTGAAAGTATGTAACCGGTTCTGTCTCAAAATTAAATCCAAACTCTCTTGCAAATTCAGAAGCCTGCTTATTAGCTGTAGATTCACCTAAACTGATATCAGCGACCGGTAACGGATGAAAATCTGAATAAAGCCAAAAGAAGAGTAGCAGAGCTACCAATCCGGCTACCATCAACAGTAAATCTTGCTTTGCAGTATCGCTTCCGGGTTTCAAAATTGAGGGTTTAACAGTTTTAGATTACCAGGTATTAGATATTTAATTTTACAGCGAAAATAAAATTATATTGTTTCAAATTTTTGTTTGCTAAACGAAGCTAAAAATATGTGCCTCCTCGTATTTTCATATAAACAGTATACCGATTATCCATTTGTTTTCGCTGCCAACCGGGATGAATCATACAGTCGTCCTACAAAAGCTGCCCATGTTTGGCAGACCACCCCAAAAATTCTTGCCGGGAAAGACCAAAAAGCAGGCGGCACGTGGCTTGGAATTTCCGAAAATGGTCGCTTTGCTGCTCTGACAAATTACAGGCAAATGGATGACATCAAAGAAGATACAACAAGCAGAGGTATCATAGTTAAAGATTTTCTTCTGTATAAAGGCAAGCCTCGGGAATATCTTGCGGAATTGCAACGGGTTGGTGATAAATTTAATGGTTTTAACCTGATTGCAGGCACATTCGATAATCTTTTTTATATGTCTAACAGGAAAGAGGGAATCTTCAAGGTTCAACCGGGGAATCATGCCCTCAGTAATGCCTTTTTGAATACGTCCTGGCCAAAAACCGAGGAATCTTCCCGGGCTCTTGAAAAAATTTTACGAGAAGGTGAGCCGGATGAAGATAAGCTTTTTAAGCTATTGATGAATGATCAGCGATACCCGATTGAAACATTACCGGATACCGGCCTCCCAAAGGATAAAGAAAAAGCCGTTTCATCTGTATTTATTGAAACAGATAAATATGGTACTCGATCATCAACAATAGTCATAGTGGATAAGAATAATCGTGTCCAATTTGCTGAAAAAACCTACATTCCGGGTTCAAAAAAGACAAATAAAATCGTTAGAAAATCTTTTGAACTTTAAACAATTACAGATTCTTTAACTGCTCGCGTGATCGGCTTCTCGCTTCGGGCAACGTTCTCTGATCAGCCGCTATTTCGTAGTATTTTTTTGCTTCCCTCTTTTCACCAAGAAGATCGTTTGCTCTTCCCGAAAAATAGGCCGCCAATACATAAATCTCTCTCTCTTTGTTATTCACAAGGTTTTTTCCAATCTGTACAGATTTGGTTAGATGTGGTATTGCCGCTGAAAAATCTCCTTTGTAGTAATACGCTCGGCCCATCCAAAATCTGACGTCGGCTTCCAACACGGGGTCAATCTTCTCTTTTTTAGATTGCCAGTAATCCAGTGTTTCTCCCGTAAAAGCCAGAATTTCTTCATATTGGTCGAGCTGTGAAAGTGTTTGCAAATACTCGCGCCGGTAGTATCCATTATCAGGATAGGCGCTGATCAGTTCAGCAAATATCTCCCTGGCCTCTTCGTATTTATTCTCATAGTGATGCAAAATATTCGCTAAAAAATATTTCGATTCAGGGCGGGCAAATACCGCATTCTTTGCCGCATAACGAAGTTTTTCAATTCCTTCTTCCCGGTTACCTTCAGGAAAGAACCACGATACCGCCCTTACCACCGGGTACTGTTCCGGAATATATGCAGCATAATAGAGTTTCATACCCTCGGCAAAAAAATTGTCGGGCAGTTCCGGTGCTACCTGTAACAGTTGTTGATGAGCCTGGTACGCGTTCCGGCCAACTTGTACGCTTGTCAGCCAGTCCTCTCGATTTGCGTGCAATCGTGCAATATAACCGTTCGCAACAGCCCGAATAATCAGTGCATCGGGATGCCCCGGCTGTGATCGTAAAATCTTTCCTGCTTCATAATCGGCCTGCTGCATCCTGGCAATAAACTCCCGATCCAGTGATTGATCATTCAGATCTTCCAGAACGTTCCACCAAACCTCCATGCCATCCCATAAAAGCCAGATCGGATGATTGGGATGCTTCTCTCTCCAGGGATCCAGAATCTCGTCCGCTGCCTCTGTATTTCGATTATAGAGCGAATCAATCGCTTTTTTTGCATCAATCTCAAAAAAAGCATCTTTAATCAGAACAGGTGTCTGTGCAAATGACGGTTTGACGGAAACCACTAAAAATCCCGTCAACAATAAAAAGGAAAGTGTTCTCTTGAAAAATTTGTAAATCAGATGACGCAATCGTCTCGCTTGTGCTTCCTCTAAATAATACAAGGCACGAGCGAGACGCTCGCGCCATCTGGAACCTTCACGCCATCTAACTCTCTTGAAATTTATTTGATTTGCGTTCTGCTGAACGGCCTTTGGATAGATCATAAACCTTTATCTTAAGTAATCAAGAAACCAGCCCTCCGTTAAATCCAAAGCTTCACTGAATTCCGGCGGATAATCTTCTTTTGTAAACGGATGAGAAATCTCAAAGGTATGTCCGGCGTTCTCGATCAGCCGAATTTCTTTCTCTGAAGCAGAGCAGGCTCTGAATAATTTCTCTGATTCACTAACCGGTACCGTCTCATCGGCCTTGCCCGCAATAAACATCGAGGGAATGTGCAACTCCTTTACACGATTGATGGCAATCACTCGATCCGCATTTTCCAACGCATCATCATACACAATTTTATCAAGAGGCAGCGTTTGTCCTGTTCGTGAATTCGTAATCTCGGTGTAACCTTGGGTCTTCCAGTCATTAATCATCTTATCCGACCATCGCCTGTTATAATCCGCAACGGCCGACCAGGTTACAAGACATTGTATTTCGGAATATTCTGCAGCAGCTACTACGGCTGTATGGCCACCCCTGGAATGCCCCAGAATTCCAATTCGGTCGGTGTCTAACATCGCTTTTTCACTTTTAATCTCTCTGTTCTTGATCGCTTCAATCACAGTACCGATATCGGCTAAATCCTGGCTGAACGTTTCACGCCGAAAGAGCTCCGGTTCGTCAAAATCGCTCATACTTGTACCAACTCCATTCAGAGATAAATTGAATGCTACGACCGCAAATCCAGCCCGGGCAAGTTCTTCATAGAGATCGGGAAATGCGCCCCAATCCTTAAATCCCTTAAAACCATGAACAAATAAGATAACCGGAAGGGCTGAACCGGAATCAACACCGGGAATCAACAGATCGTAATGTATGGGCAGTCCTTCTGTGGATAAAACAATTCCCTCTTTTTTTGATATCGTAGTGTACTTCATTATTCATTTTTATTGAATTCAAGAGTATCCAGTTTTACAAGTCTGCGGAGATCGTTAATCTCTTTTTGCTTCAAGAATCGCCAGCGCCCTACACGAATATTTTTATCTGTTAAACCCGCATACCGAATCCGTTTGAGCTTTGTAACCTCCGCCCCAAAATAGGATATCATACGCCGAATCAGATGATTTCGGCCTTCAAAAACGGCTATTCGAATAGTATTGGGCACATTCACAACCTGCTGAACTTGTGCGGGTTGTGCAGGACCATCTTCAAGTTCTATACCGTTCAGTAACTCTCTCAGCTCGGCATCAGCAAGTTGCCGGTCGGTTGTTACTTCATACGTTTTTTTAACCCGATAACTTGGGTGCATCAGTCTGTGGGCAAGATCCCCGTCGTTGGTCAAAATCAATAAGCCCATCGTGTTTCGATCCAAACGCCCCACAGGATAGACTCTGTGCCCTGTGGCGTTTTCAACAGCATCCAAAACCGTGTTACGGTCTTTCTCATCGTCTGTAGTACTTATCGTATCCTTTCCTTTGTTCAACAGGATATAGGTAAACGGTTCCAGTGATAGAGTTTGATTTTCAACCTGAACCATATCATTCTTTTTGACCTTGGTTCCCAATTCGGTTGTTATTTTTCCGTTTACTTTCACCTTTCCGGCAGATATATAGTCATCAGCTTCCCGCCGTGAACAAAATCCGGCATGAGCAATATATTTGTTGAGGCGTATCTTATCCCTTAAATATTTTTTCTGAGAAGCAGTATTCGATTCTTTTGGGGATGATGAAGATCTCTTCACTCGTCCGGATTTACTACCGGGCCGCTGTTTTCTTCTCTTTTTTCGATTATCGTTTCTACGATTAGCCATAAGTTAGTTTATATAAAATTGTAAAAATTGTGTCGCATCCACTACAAAAATTATTGGAGATATCATTTTTTCTTATCACGTTTTGGAACCGGATCAACGCCCGAAGTTCCCCATGGATGACATTTTAAAATTCGTTTAATACCCAGCCATAATCCTTTCACTGCCCCCCACTCACGGATCGCTTCAACCATATAGTTTGAACATGTTGGCGCATGGCGGCAATTTGAACCAAGATATGGAGAGATGGCAAGCTGATAAAATTTAACCAGCAGAATAAGAACCTTTGCAGTAATTCTACCGGTCCATTCAGCCGTCGATTTCAAAAGTGGTTTTTCCATCTTTCTCGTCTTTCAGACGTATGCCAATCTCTTGCAGATCATCTCTGATTTTATCAGATGTGGCAAAATCTTTTTTCTCACGAGCATCAGCCCGAATCTCAATCAGCAGTTCAACCAACTCTTCAGTTTTACTATTTTCCGATTCCGAAACGGATTGAAGTCCAAGAATTTCGAATACAAAATCATGCATCGTTTCTTTCATCCTCTCAAATGCCTCCTTCGACACCTTCTTCGCATCCAACTGCTTATTATGTAGGGCATTTATTTTTGATGAAAGGTCGAAAAGTGCAGCTAATACCTGTGCCGTATTAAAATCGTCGTTCATGGTATCATGGCATCGATCACAGGCATCTAATATCTCCCAATCCTCCGGGGCATCTTTCTCCGGGCTCTCATCGGGAAGATTAATTTCATCAAGAAGATCAACGGCGGTTATCAGCTTGTTAAGCCCTTTTTCTGCCGCTATAAGTGCTTCATTTGAAAAATCAATTTTGCTTCTGTAGTGAGACTGAAGCATCAGGAAGCGAACCGCCATGGGATTAAACGCCTTTTCCAATTTCTCATGATCGCCCGTAAACAACTGCTCAAGATTAATAAAATTGCCAGCCGATTTACTCATCTTGGCACCATCAATAGTAATCATATTATTGTGGACCCAATATTTCACCGGATCGTTACCATGGGCACTTTTACTCTGTGCAATCTCTGCTTCATGATGGGGAAACTGCAAGTCCAGTCCCCCACCGTGAATATCAAACTCGTTACCAAGATATTTTGTACTCATGGTTGTACACTCCATGTGCCATCCGGGAAATCCTTCACCCCAGGGCGAATCCCACCGCATTATGTGATTTGATGAAGCTTTTTTCCAAAGTGCAAAATCATAAGGGCTCTTCTTCTCCTCTAACCCCTCTGTATCACGACTTCCGGCCTGCAGATCTTCCAAAACTTTTCCGGAGAGTTCTCCATATGAGTTACTCTGCCGATATTTTTCCAGGTCGAAATAAACGTTTCCATTTACTTCGTAAGCAAAGCCATTTTCAAGAATTTTCTTCACAAGATCAATTTGTTCAATTATATGTCCCGTAGCAGTCGGTTCAATACTTGGGCGTAAACAGTTCAGAGCATCCATCCCCTTGTGATAACTGATGGTATATCTCTGGACAATCTCCATAGGCTCTACCTGTTCAATCCGGGCCTTTTTCAAAATTTTATCTTCGCCACTTTCCTCCTCTTCATGTTCAAGATGTCCCACGTCTGTAATGTTACGGACAAACCGAACCTTGTAGCCAAGATATTTCAGATACCTGTAAATAACGTCAAACGTAATTGCAGATCGTGCATGGCCTAAGTGTGGATCTCCGTAAACAGTGGGGCCACAAACATACAAGCCTACAAACGGCGGATTGATTGGCTCAAAGAGCTCTTTTTTTCTGGATAAGCTGTTATAAAGATGAAGGGAAGATGATTCACTTTTCGGCATAAAAAGCTTTTGATGTAGCTATTTCATTTCAGTTTCTGATTGTATGTAGTCTATAAACCGCTGCTGGGTTTGACTCTCTTTAAAAGCTCCCCTGAATTCAGTAGTCACAGTGCTGCTTTCCCGGTCCTCAATTCCCCGGGTTGATACGCATAAATGCTTGCTGTCAATAAAAACTGCAACATCATCGGTTTCGAGAGCTTCCTGTAGTTCATCAGCTATTTGCAGTGTAAGCCGTTCCTGAACTTGCGGGCGCCGGGAATAATAATCCACAATTCGATTTATTTTCGACAAACCGATAACCTGACCCGAACTGATGTACGCAACGTGTGCTTTTCCCAAAAACGGCAAGAAATGGTGTTCACAAAATGATGTTACATTAATATTCTTCTCAACTACCATCTGTTCATAGTTATACTTGTTGGCAAATTTACGAACAGAGGGTTTTTCGGAGGGTTTTAAACCGTGAAAAATCTCATTTACATACATTTTCGCCACCCGGTATGGAGTGCCGCTCAGGCTCTCATCAGTAATATCTAATCCAAGTGTATCCATGATTTGCCTGAAATGATCTTGAATGATCTCAATTTTTTCATCATCACTCAGTTCGAAAGCGTCTTCCCGCAAAGGGGTTTTGGCAGATGAGGAGATATGAGCATCCCCCATCTCCTCAACTTCATCATGATCAACTGTAAGCGAATTATTATAGGCGTCTTTTTCTTTACTCATCGAATTTTAGGGGTAAACATTGTCAAATTTCAAAGACTATAAAGTTACGGGTTCCCATAGCAATATCATAATTGCAGCAGAGTGCTTCAGCACAACTTCTTTTTCTGTTTTTCTGACCTGTTTGGTTTACGGATCCGGCACTCAATTATTTCTTCTTATATGTATTTATGACGCTACCATCAAGCAGAGATTGCAACTGCCGTCCGCTCAGGGTGTGATAAGTTTCAAAGGTTGTTCCCTTGGTTGAATTCTGAACAGTGATATTATTCCCGTTTTTAAGCTGTTCCTTTACATTCTCAATTTTAATGTGATCCCCTTGATCGATTCCATCAAGGTCCTCAGGATTGGAAAACTCAAGCGGAATGATGCCGAAATTAGCCAGATTTTGCCATCCAATCCGTGCATAACTCTTGGCTATAACAGCTTTCTGCCCTAAATAGCGTGGTGAAATTGCCGCGTGCTCCCGGCTCGAACCCTGTGCATAATTTTCTCCGGCAACAACTATATGTCCACCATAATTTTCTTTTGCTTCCTGAGATCGTTCATAGAAATTTTCATCGACTACTGTAAACGAAAATTTACTGATTTCCGGGATATTACTTCGAAATGGCAACACGTCTGCTCCGGCACGAAGAATTTCATCAGTTGAGATGTTATCTCCCATCTTCAACAGAACCGGCACTTCAAAATCACTCGGTTCATCGAATTCGGGCATAGTTGAGATATTTGGCCCTTTTATCAGCTCTGTATCCTCTCCGTTCTCAGGCGGTGCCGTTAGCATCTCTTTATTGATAATATAATCTTCCGGCTCCTCAAACTTCGGATAGCTCATCTCATACAGTTCTTCAAGATCTCGCGGATCGGTAATCTTCCCCGTTAATGCAGAAGCTGTTGCTGTTTCGGGACTGCACAGGAATACAGCATCCTCTTTGGTACCCGACCGGTCAGGAAAGTTTCTTGGAACCGTTCGCAGGCTATTTCTTCCACTTGCGGGTGCCTGCCCCATTCCAATACAGCCATTACATCCCGCCTGGTGCATTCGCGCACCTGATTGAATGAGGTTCAGCATGACACCATTTTGTACCATATTCTGGATAATTTGGCGAGAAGTTGGATTTACATCAAAGCTCACTTCATCATGAACCCGTTTACCCTTCACAATTTCAGAGGTAATCCAAAAATCACGATATCCGGGGTTTGCAGAAGAACCAATATATGACTGGTAGATCTCCTTACCCTCTACTTCGCGTACAGGTACAACATTTCCCGGACTACTCGGCAGGGCAATCATTGGCTCAACTTCTCCCAGATCAAGCTCTTCATATTTATCATATTCAGCACCTTCATCTGCTACAATCTCCGTCCATTCATCTTCCCGATTATTTTGAGCCATAAACCGCCGGGCTTCATCATCAGAAGGGAAAACAGTTGTTGTAGCTCCCATTTCCGTTCCCATGTTGGCAATTACATGCCGGTCCATCGTTGAAAGTTGATCTAAACCGGGACCAAAGTATTCAATTACAAAACCGCGCGCTCCTTTTACATCATACCGGCGAAGCATTTCAAGCACCACATCTTTCGCACTTACCCAATCGGGAAGTCCTCCCGTCAACTTCACACCAAGAACTTTTGGCATTTTCAGGTACATCGGTTCACCCGCAATAGCAAAAGCCACATCAAGTCCACCGGCACCTAATGCAAACATACCCAAACAGCCGGATGCAGGAGTATGACTATCGGAGCCCGCCAGTGTTTTGCCCGGCCTTGCAAAATGTTCTGTGTGCACAGGGTGGCTTACACCATTTCCGGGCCGGCTGTACCAGAGTCCAAATTTTTCAGCAGCAGACTTCAAAAAAAGATGATCATCCGGATTTTTATTGTCTGTCTGTAATAAATTGTGATCTACATACTGGCAGGAAAGATCTGTTTTTGCCTCATCAAGATTCATAGCCTCCAGTTCAAGCATAACAAGGGTTCCGGTGGCATCCTGTGTTAGAGTTTGATCAATTTTAATTCCAATTTCTTCCCCTGCTTCCATTTTACCGTCAACAAGATGAGATTCAATCAATTTTTGAGTGACATTTAAAGCTTCTGACATACAGATCCGTTTTGAATTTGTTTGTTCAACAATTAAAAAGGTATTGAACTTGTTTTCGTTCAGAATGGGCACTGCAGAACCATGACCCTGCTTTCCAGAAATAGCAGAGGACATCATCTCACATTGTTTCGAAAGGCATACCCCGGGACATGTTCAAGCAACTTTCTATTCAGCTTACATTGTAGTGTCATGTCAATTATCATTTGTCGGATATAGACCTGACAGCATTCCCGGTGCTTTTCCGGGTTTCTGTCAGCGTCAAAAATCAACGCTGTCAGATCCAGTGGGTGCTGACAGGTTGCTTCCGACATTTCATATTTGACTTAACAGTAGCTACGCAGACTCAACGCTACAGTTTGTTCCGAACTACACGCCATATTGATATGATCCGGTATTTAGGAACACACTTTAAATAATTAATAACGCATTTTTATATAAGTTTTATACCTTTAATAAGGAATCGTTTATTAGGTTTTTTACCCTTTTTTTCCTTTTATTTAAATGAACAGAATGATGTATACTCATGAATTACAGTGAATTAATAGAACAACTATCAGAAAAAACCGGAAACTCTAAGAAAGAAACAAAGGAGTTTTTAAACGACGCAATTTCGGTTTTATCCGACCAGTTGAGTAACGGATCCGGAGTATCTGTCCCCGATTTGGGAACATTTCAAACCAAAGTAAATGAGGAAAAAAAGATATATAACCCTCATTATGAAGCCTACATGATTGTTCCTCCTAAACGGGTCGTCAATTTCTCACCCGCTTCAGGATTAAAAGAAGAAGTGAAGTTTTTGAGCACAGACGAGGAATAAAAAATGAGTGATAAAATTACATTCAAGCAGCTTGTTGAGCTTATCGCCAAGCAGTCCAAACAGAGTGAATCGTCTGCCAATAGCTTTATTCACGAATTGGTGCAAATTATTGAAAGTGGCTTAAAAAACAGCGGATCAGTCAGTATTTCAGGTTTTGGTAAGTTTGAACTCCGCTGGATGAAGGAGCGCTCGGGTGTAAATCCTCAAACGGGAGACGAAATTACAATTCCGGGACAAAATAAAGTTGTATTTAAGCCCTACAAAGCACTTCGGAAAACCGTTAATAAGCCGTTTGCAAATCTCGAATCGGAAATTCTTCCCAAAAAAGACGAAAGCGAAGAAGATTCAAAAGATGAAGATAAAAGCTCAGATGAATCTGAAGATCCATTTGGACTTAATGATATTTTTGATTCTGAAGAACCTAAAGATTCTGAATCCGATCAAGACGATTCAGCTGATTCATCTGATCCGTTCGATTCTGATTCTGGCGTCCCTTTCGATTCCGACGATCCATTCGGGATTGATGAAAAAGCAAAGGGTGCAAACTTATCTCAAGATTACAACAAATTTATCGATGACCTGATTTATGAAAAAGAAAATCCTCACTTTGGCCAGTCTGAAGCTAAATCTCCGGCTGAAGAGGAAGATGATGACGGTGATATCTTAGTCCTTGAACGGGAAAAGGACGAACATGAAAAACAGGAAAAACCAAGAGTTTCTCCCTCTATCCCGGATGAATCTAAGATGGCGCGTAAGGTTCAGGAATCAGGCAGTTTTAAATGGTCGTATGCGGCAGCTGTAATTATCGTAATGTTAGCATTGATTTTGCTCTTTTGGATGATGCAGCGTAGCGGTGATTCTATTGAGCAAACAGCCACGACCGGGAACGACACTCAAAATCAAACCGAGCAGATAGTGGAGCCATCCACATCTGAAAGTGAAACTGAAAATACCGAGGGTGCGGCGGCTGCCGGCGAATCTGCCGCCGATGAAGAGACACCTCCTTCTGCCACTCAGACACAATCTTCGGGCGAACTTGAAACACAATCATTTACTGTTGAAAGCGGGCAATCTTTATGGGATATCGCTGAAACTCAGTTAGGAAATCCATATTTGTGGCCCGTTATCTATCATCTCAACCAGGATGAACTGAGTAACCCAAATCAGTTACTTGCTAATTCCGATATAGAAATTCCCACCTTTTCTGATCCGGATAATTTAAATGAATTCGAAAGAGAACAGGTTGCGCTTGGGTATTTTTCCTTGTATCAATGGAACCGGGAAAATAACCCCGATGAAGCACAATACTTTTTATGGGCCGTTGGAGTCTTCTCGCAAGATCTTTTGGATCAACCCCCATCTGACGTTGATCCAGAAGATTTGGCTTTTGCGAGAAACCGATAATACAAAACAGTTCGAAATTTTTAATGGAGTTTATCTATGATTCGTCATATAGTAATGTGGAAACTACAAGAGAACGCTGCAGGTGCCACCAAGCAAAAAAATGCAGAAAAATTAAAGCTAATACTCGAAGGCCTCAGAGCAAATATTGAAGAAATTAAAGCTGTGGAAGTTGGAATCCAGATCAAAGGTGATGAAGATGACGCGTTAGATGTAGTTCTAACCTGCGATTTTGAAACGGAACTTGATTTCCAGATGTACACTCGAAATCCTCATCATAAAAAAGCGATCGACTTTATTGAGCAAGTGGCTGAAGAACGTTATTTCGTGGATTATAAAGTGGATTTATAAGCATATTGAAGCGTTTCAAGAGGTTTATAAAATGAACTGACAATCTTCTTTTTAGATTGAGAAAACACTTTTCTTATTTCGTATTTTTGATCTGAAAAATCTGGTACTCTGCCGGATATTTGAAAGACATTTTATACCTGCTTAAAACCCGTTTATGATCTCCAATCTTGACGATAAGAGTACAAACGACTTAAATAAACGAATCCTGGCCATATTCGAAATCTCAAGCGGAGAGATCAAAGATTTAGCGATGGCAGCTCCGGGCAATATGGTGGAATCGGTCCATTTAATCAGAAAGCGATTAAAATTTTTAAGGGCATTTGTAAAATTGACACGGTTCTGTGCTGACGAAGAGAGCTATAAGCCCGTCAATTATATGCTGCGTGATTCCGGACGACTGTTTTCTGATTGCAGGGATGCACATGTAAGGCAACTACTTCTCGAAGAATTTAATCAGATAAAATCTACAAGACATTTTGTTGATGAATTGGCCCGGTTAAATAAACAAGGTGCTCAAAAGATCGAAGAGAGTTTGCTTTCAGATTCTTCTGCATTTGATAAATTGATTTCTGACATCTCCAACAACGAAATTTCCGGATATTTTAAATCGCTGAATCCCAATCCCGGGTGTTTGGCAGAGGGGCTTGGCCTGGGATATGAGAAAAGTTACCATGCTTTCCATTCAGAATTGGAGTCTCACGACGCGGACCTGCTGCATGAGTGGCGAAAGAGAACGAAGGATCTGCAGTACCAGCTTGAGGCTCTTTTGGATTCCCTGACTGATCCTTTACAAACCTTCTATAAAAAGATTGTAACTTTGTGCGAAATATTAGGCCGTATAAACGACCTCTTCATGTTTTTGGAATGGCTGGATTCAGCCGAAGATACAATTGAGAAAACAGACCCACTCACTGAGTTAAAAAACATTTTGAATCTTGAACTGAAAGAACTGGAAGATCAAGCTGATACAATGGGAGATTCAATTTTTATATTCACACCGGATGAGTTTACACAAAAGTTGATGCAAGAGATTAAAGAATGAGCTCAGAAGAACATCATATTGAGATCAATGGAGTGTTAGATTTACATTCATTCCAACCCAGTGATCTATCAACCCTCGTTGACGAATATATACGGGCCTGCCTGGAAAAAGAGATCTATGAAGTTCGGTTTATTCATGGAAAAGGAGTTGGAAATATCAGACGCAGCGTTCATTCTCTTCTTGAAAGAAATCCCCATGTAACGGATTATCAACTTGCAAATGAATCCGGTGGCGGCTGGGGAGCAACAATTGCCAATCTGGAGCCTTGACACAAGGTACAGGATGCACGATGTAAGTATTCAAGTCGTCAATGGTGCACCCGTCAGACCGCTCCAAGCGGTCTGACGGGTATCGCGAACTTCCTGCATCTTGTATCTTAAAACTTAGCTCTTAATTCAAAAACTGGTCAAACGTCAGCGACACGTAGTAAATGGCACCAAGATTTGGCCCACCGTAATTCAGAAAATGCCGGTTGTTGGTGATGTTTGAACCTCCCACTTTCACCATGGATTTAAGGTCAGGTACCCGGTAGGTAACCTGTGCATCTAAAGTTGAAACAGATGGTACGGTTCCGCTTGCAAAAGAAGATGTCCAATCAAACTCCTCTTGCCATCGATAGGTCACATTAAAACCTAATCGATCCGTCAGACGGCGGTTTCCTAATGAAACATTTATTTTATGTTCAGGTGTGTTAAAATCGAAAATAAATCCCTCATCCCGTTCGGTAATCAGCTTATTCCAATTATAGTTGGCCGACAGTTGAAAGCGCCTTGGAAGGCTGTATTCAAATCCAAAAACGGCTCCCTGTGATTTTACAGTTTCCGTTACGTTTGTGTAAAGCTGGAATGTATTCTGAGCGTTCCCATTCAGCAGGAGGGGCAGTGTTTCTGGCCCTGCATCAAGAATTTCCTCTGGTGCAATCATGCCATCCTGATTGAAATCTGAATTTATTTGCCGAACTCTGAACTGTGCAATAAAATCATCATAAATGTTATAATAATAAGCCGCATCGATGAGAAGTTTATTACCAAGCAAACCTTTATATCCAATCTCAAATGATTGTATCTGTTCAGGTTTTACTGGTTCGAATTCTTGATATAAACGTAATTCTGCCGCAGCCTGTAAGCTGCTCTTGCTGCGTTGCTCAAGAAGCTGCATTAGTAAATCTGTTTAACCGATTCAAGTGTATATGAGCTTTCAGTCACGCGATATTTTTCAGCCAAAAATGGTAATCCGCCCAACAGGCGTGCCGTTAAAACATTCAGATCTATATACTGACCTTGTGTAGTTGGATTTCTGAAACCGGTTTGATAGGATGCCCGAATGTTTTGTTGATCTGCAATCCGGATAACGGAAGAGAGCCGCGGATTGAACTGGCCATCGAAATTTTCATTTTTATCGTACCGAATTGAACCAGTCAAACGAAGCCGATCATCCAACAGTGATTTCGACGCCTGCATAAATCCACCGTATTCGTTGATATCAACACCGCCGTCTTCATCATCAAAAATAGTTCCGTTAGAGCGCAGCTGATACTGACGGAAGCTTAAACCAACTTGCAGATCCATGAAGGAGATTTCGTTTTTGAAATTATAGAGGCCCTCAGCATGTAAGAATCGTGACTGATCGTCAAAACGAGCTCCTTGCGGTACAACATCGGATAATGCAGCTTCATAAGCGTTCGAAAATTCCTCAGTTCCGGGTTGAATACGACCCATATCAGCAATATTCCTGGCATTTCCATGCAAGCCACTCAATGCTTCCGGATTATTTAAAATCGCATTAACAGTTGCCGGATTAAACGTTGGATTTCCGCCTTGAGCTTCGGATGCAAGTTGCATCAACCCACCGGCAAATGCTCCGGCGTAGGTTCCAAACCATTGATTTGTGTTTCGATATTGATCGTTGATTGAAAACCCTACAAAGTCAGCAATGTAGGAATCACCTGAGTTCTCAAACGTTCCATATCCGCGAACCATGAAGTTATCCCCTTCAAATTGAATTTTATGCTGATGAATGTAGAAATCCTTTAAGCTATACCGCTGAGCTCCACTGTAAACCGATGTACCGGCTCCATAATTCGCCGTATAGCTCCCTTCTAAATTATCAGTAAACCGATAGTGAACAGAACCCCCAAATTTCAGATTATTTGCATCATGATCTACTAAAAACTCCTCACGGTAGCCGGTTCTTGTGACGGGTTGAGCAGGTAACGCACCAACGTATTGCTCTGTAATTGATGCAGGTACACCCGTCTGTCCTGATATTTGTTGTGCAATCGCAGTTCGATTTTCACTCGGAAGTCCTAAAAGACCAATATTAAATGAACCGTCATCTCCATAAAGATGTACTCCGTCATAAGCCGGGTTATTCGAAACTCCTGATGGAGCCAAGTTTGAATTCTTATCAGAATAGTTGATACCCACCCAATCCTGAGCCTGGGAATAGCTGAAATTAACTTTAAACGCGAAGCGATCATCAATTACTTTCGCATAACGGGCAGCAAAATCGTACATCGGTTGGGCACCATCCGGTTCACCCAAAGAAGGACGACTGTCCAGATGATTCACCGAGGTCTTAACATTAACACTCAGCCCCGGGTATCGATAGGGGTTTTTACTGTTTACGAGAAGAATTCCATTGAACGCATTGGGACCATAAAGAGCAGAGGAAGCGCCCGGAAGAAACTCTACACTCTCCACATCAAGTACGGAAGGACCATTCAGATTCCCGATAGGAAAGTTCAAAGCCGGAGCCTGTGTATCCATTCCATCGGTTAATTGTACCATTCGGGTGTTTCCGGTGGAGTTAAATCCGCGGGCGTTGATAATCTGAAAATTGATACTGCTTGTGGTCATATCCACGCCTTTCAAATTTTTCAATGCCTGGTAATAACTCGGGGAAGCTGTTTGATTAATAGAGATAATGTCCATCTTTTCGATGGAAACCGGAGCATCCAGGATGCTCTCTTCTACCCGCGACGCAGAAACCACAACATCGTTACCGAGAATAGTCTCTTCCGACAGTTCAATTTCCAATCCTGTAACATTTTGTTCAGTAATAACAATTTCTTGTGTGGAATATCCTATAATTGAGGCGATGAGCGTAACAGGCGGTTCGCTGCTGACGTTGAGTGAAAATTCGCCCTGTGAATTTGTGGCTTCCCCCACCATGGTTCCCTGTACAACTACGTTTACGCCGGCCAGAGGGTCACCAGAGTTGGCATCGACCACTGTTCCCGATATGGATATTTGGTTACTATTTTGCTGAATATAAGGAGTGGCAAAAAGCGAGTTAGATATAAGCAGAGAGGTGAGAAGAGCAATGGAAAAGAGAAATAGAATTTTGGTAGCGGCTATCTTTCGATTCATAAGAAAGTTATTTAATTCTTGTTACCGGCTATGTTTCACGAGATTTTTGTAGTTTAAAACCCCAAAACTTTTCTCAAAATAACTGCCAATAATTGGTAGATGCAAGCGCTTCCATGAAAATTTTGAATTCTTGTTTTAAAATTGCCTGTTATTAATCATCATTTCTGTATAAAAAATAAACGGTTAGCAATTTGGTAATTCTGTTAAAAATATTTTTCGTTTCTAAGATAGTTAAAGTGATTGATTCAATAATTAAACTGGATGTAGAGATATAGTATGAGAAAATACTCTGTATGTGTTTAGCAGTTTGAGTCAAACAACCTGACAGAGCGCCGTGCTTTTTCGGTTCCTGTCAGAGTTGTGGGAAAAGGTTAATTCCCTTCGAAAACCGTCCCATGCGACCCTGGCAGGAGCTATCGCACTGCCAGGTTGCTAAACACAACCAATGTTCTACATTTTCTATTATAAATAACAACCATCAGTTATAATATCTGCTGATTATATACCAATATGATTTTAAAATTCGTTGCAAGTGATAAGTTAAATAATCAAAATAACGAACCGGCCTAATCCCTATGAAAAAAGTATCGATCTGTTCTTTAGCCTTCATTCTTTTATTTCTCACATCGTATATGGATTTATCTGCTCAATCCATGGAAAACAACTCACAAATCTCGGTTGATGCCACCGGGGAAGTTCTTATCCCTGCTGATAGAATTCATTTTCAGGTGAATATCACACAATTCAAACAGGATGCCAGGGAAGCATTCGAACTGCATAAAGAACAGGAAAAGTATTTAACTGAACTGCTTCTCAATGAGGGTGTGGCGGATAGTAATATCACAGCAAATCCTATCAGTATTTCTCATATAAGAAGATACAACAACACCGGGCAGAGTGGGTATGAAACACAACAACAGGTCATGATTGTTTTGGATGACGTTACTCAGTTTGAATCGATGCAAATTAATCTGATTGAAAACGGATTCACCAACTTTTCGGGCTCGTTCTCTTCTAAAAAATTAAGTCAGGCAAGTGACGAAGCTCTACAAAAAGCTGTACAAGAAGCTCGAAGAAAAGCGGAATTACTCGCTGAAGCGGCCGGAAAAAAGATTACCGATGTAATCACTATAAATTACCATTCCAGCCGACCCTATGCCTCCAGAAGCGGGAACATGGAGATGGTTGCGTACGATGCCGGAGGAGGTTCATTATTGCAATTTGAGAGAGCTATACCTGTAAGAGAAAATGTTACAATGCAATTTCGAATCAACTAAGATGTGAGCAAAGGCCGCAGAACCTCCCAAAGATTTTCTGCTACAACCCGATGTCCTCTGGCTGTGGGATGAATTCCATCCGGCTGATTTAAATCGGGATTCCCGGCCACCTCCTTTAAAATAAAGGGCATATAGGTAACATCGTTTTGTTCAGCCAGTTCGTAAAAAATGCTGCGAAACTCACTCGTATAGATATCCCCGAGATTGGGCGGTGCCTGCATGCCTGTCAACACAATGTCTGCATCCGGATATTTTTGCTGTACCTTGTTGATTATTCCCTGCAAATTTTGCTTGGAATTTTGGGGATCTATTCCTCTCAAACCATCATTACCTCCCAATTCCAGTACAAAAATATCTACAGGCTGCTGCAGGATCCAGTCAACCCGCCGCAAACCACCGGCCGTGGTCTCACCACTCAATCCTGCATTTACTACTGAGTAATTTAAATCAAGTGAGTCAATTTTTTGTTGAATCAGCGCCGGAAACGCCTGTTCAGTTTCAAGACCATACCCCGCAGTAATACTATCACCAAAAAAGAGGATGGTTTTATCTTCTTGGGCGTAACAATTTGTAAAACCGAGAAATGCCAGGCTTAATATTGCAACCTTTAAAAACTTCATGCGTTATTTTTTGATAAGTTAATATCTTTTATGGAATGGTTTATGTTCTCCATTCTGTTTGATGGTTGTTGAATTTAATAAATAAATAATGACGAATAGTTCCATTTTATCTGTCGATACTCTTTCAAAAACATTTACAAGCGGCAACAAAGAGCTCACTGTACTTAAGGATATAACTTTTTCGGTTGAAAGCGGACTCTCCTGTGCAATTGTCGGTCCATCCGGAAGTGGTAAAACTACTCTTTTAGGACTCTGTGCCGGGTTGGATAAACCTACATCGGGAGATGTTTTTCTGAACGATCAAAAAATTTCCGCTCTCAGTGAATCGGAACTATCATCCATCAGGAACGAACAAATAGGGTTTGTATTTCAATCTTTTCAACTCATTTCAACGCTTACGGCCCTTGAGAATGTAATGGTTCCCATTGAACTCCGCGGTCTTTCCTATAAAGAGGTGGAGAAACAAGCTATTGAACTACTCGATAAAGTCGGTTTAAAAGATCGCATCACCCACTACCCTACTCAACTTTCAGGCGGGGAACAGCAGCGTGTTGGCCTGGCAAGAGCCTTCATTCACAAACCCGATATTCTTTTTGCTGATGAACCGACAGGAAACCTTGATGGAGATACCGGTGCTCAAATAGAAGATCTTCTTTTTGAATTAAACCGGGACGAAGGGACCACACTCATCATAGTAACCCACGACAGGGAATTGGCATCGAAATGTAATCGAATTATCGAATTGAGGAGTGGAGCCATTATCTCTGATACAAAATCTCCTGTTGAAGAAACCGAAACAATCCGGGCCAACATAACACAATGAAGCTGATAAACGAACTGTTTTCTCCTTCGAGCTGGAGGATGGCCTGGAGAGATACTAAACCACAATGGAAAAGCCTGCTTCTCTACACATCCTCCATGATTGCTGGCATTGCCGCACTTGTAGCCATTCTCTCTTTCCGAAGTGATGTACTTCTCACCGTTGACAGCCAGGCAAAGGAGTTACTTGGAGCCGACCTTGAGATGGATTCAAATCAACCCTACCCCGAAGAAGCGATCGCTTTTATCGATTCCATTGGAGGGAGCGATGCAAATTCCATTGAATTCAACTCCATGGTGCTGTTTAAAAAAAGCGGCTCCACCCGTTTATCACAAATACGAGCCATTGAGGGACCTTTTCCCCTTTATGGCACACTAAAAACTGAACCAGCAAGTGCAGCAGACAGGTATAAAGAGGAGAAATTTGCCATTGTTGAGCAATCAGCTCTCAACCAATATGGATCTGCAGTTGGCGACAGTATCCAGGTTGGAAATATAACTCTTCAAATTGGCGGAGCTTTAATCAGCGTGCCGGGAGAAGCCGCAGCTTTTTCACTCATCGGTCCCCGGGTATATATTCCAAAATCCATTGTAGAAGACTCCGGATTGCTTGACCGCGGCAGCAGGGTTGAATATATGCACTATTTTAAATTTGATTCTGAGGAAAAAGCCGGTGAGATCGAAGAGGCATTCGAGCCCATTGCCGAAGAGTACAGAATCCGCACGGAAACTGTTGCCGAGGAGAGAGAGGAGTTCGAAGAGGTTGTGAATAACCTCTCAAGGTTTTTAGGTTTGATCGCATTCATCGCCATTATGCTGGGTGGATTAGGTGTTTCCAGTGCAGTGTATGTGTATATCAAACGAAAATCGAATATGGTTGCAACACTGCGATGTCTTGGCATCACAAAGGAAAAAATACTTGCAATATTTGCTATACAGATCTCTGCAATGGGACTCTTTGGAGCAATGGTTGGAACCGGCCTGGGTATTTTTATTCAACTTTATATTCCTTCCCTTTTTGAGGGACTTCTTCCGTTTGAAATCGTACAATCGGTTTCTGTTCCCGCTGTTGCACTCGGGTTGTTTACTGGGCTTTTAATCAGTTTGGTTTTCTCCCTGTTACCATTAGTAACTATTAGTACAATCTCCCCCTTGTTAACCCTTCGTACGGTAGAATTTTCTCCAATCAAAGCGTTATCGAAACGTGCAAAAATAGTGTCATTTTCATCGACAATCCTGATTCTCGTTGCAGTCGTTGGATTACTGACTGAAAGTTATTTAGTGGCCCTTGGATTTACCGGCGGACTGATTGTCTGTGTATTCTTACTATGGGGAGTTGCGGCTCTCTTGATGTTTACCATTAAAAAACTGCGGTTGAAATCTTTCTCTTATACTGTACGGCAGGGTATGGCAAATCTATTCAGGCCAAATAATCAAACATCCATGCTTATGATTACACTTGGGATGGGAATGCTTCTGATTGGAACACTATATATGAGCCAGGATATGCTGCTTCAGCGCATAGAATTTCAAACAGGCGAACAGATGCCAGATGCAGTTTTTTATGATATTCAGGTCGATCAAAATCAACCTTTCCTGGATATTATTGAAGATAATAATGCAGAAGTAATACAGAATGTGCCCATTGTATCAATGAGACTCGCCAGCCGTAAAGGTGTGCCCGTTTCTGAGGTTCGTGCGGATACTACTCTGGATATAAGCGGGTGGGCGCTATCAAGAGAATACAGGGTTACTTACAGGGACTCCCTTATCGATTCCGAAACAATACTGGAGGGAGAATGGATCGGAGAGGCTGATGGAATTGGTTCTGTTGTACCGATCTCTATTGCCGACCAGATTGACGAGGATTTGAAGGTTGAAGTGGGTGATACACTTGGATTCAACGTTCAGGGAGTTCCGGTTACAACAGTGGTGGCAAGTATTCGGGAGGTGAATTTTGACCGGCCTCAACCCAATTTCTTCGTGCTGTTTCCCAAAGGTGTACTTGAAGAGGCTCCGCAATTTTTTGCCTCTACCGTAAGAACAAATTCACGGGAACAAACAATAGATCTGCAGCAGCAAGTAACTGCACAATTTCCAAATATCTCCTCTATTGATATTTCTGTTGCCCTCCAAAGTGTGCGAGAATTTTTGGATAAGATGGCACTTGCTATTCAGTTCATGGCGTTTTTTAGCATTCTTACAGGATTCATCGTTCTGGCAAGCTCTATCGCCATCAGCCGAAAACAGAGAACCCGGGAATCTGTTCTTCTTCGAACACTCGGTGCAGATAAATCCCAAATCGGAACAATTCAAACCATAGAGTACGCACTTTTGGGTTTACTTTCCGGACTGGCCGGTTTGCTGCTGGCCATTGTTGCGAGCTGGACATTAGCTTATTTCTACTTTGACCTTGTTTTCGTACCCGACCTGTTTACAGTTTCTTTGTTATCTGCCCTGATAACTGTGGCTGCAATTCTGATTGGCTGGAGCGGAAGCAGGCATATTTTCAATCATTCACCACTCGAAATTTTGAGACTTGAAACCGGTTAGCCCGGAATTCTCAAAAAAATCTTAGGAAGGCTGATGGTAAAATAATAGCAGAAACATCCATCAATTGTCTTTCGCTCAGCATTCGCCAGTTCGTCAAATGTACTACCTCGGTGCAGAGCCCACGAGATATCAACTTATAGTCCAAATTTTTTTTAACAATCTATGCACTTATTGTGAAGTGTCCCCTCTTTCAAAAGGGGCATTGGGGAATGAATTCCTGTGCCTCATGAACTAAGGTCTGGACAATACAAAACGTCAGAACACATCCTAAGGCTCACCTCCGTTCGCTTTCCCCCTTCGAAGGGGGACTTTTATCTTTTTTCCGACCCAGAGGATCGGGGAATTAAACCACTTTAGATTAACGCAAACGACAGATAAAATTAATCGACATGTACAGATTCTGGAGAATAGAATCATACTATATTCACACTTAAATTTTTTATTATTCTTACTTAGAGGGCTTTGCAAAACCGTGATTATTAGTCAATCTGAACTCGATTCAGATTCTCCATTCGTCTTTATTGCCAGTATCTGGAGATCCTGAATCAAGTTCAGGATGACGGTCAGAGTTTTGCAAAGCCTTCACTTAATGATTCCTTAAATAATAATATTGAGAAACTTAGACTACGCATGACGACCCATCAAACCGTTTGGCTGATTTCAATAATCGTTTTACTTGTTTGCCTTCTTATTGCTCTTCTTCTCTACATCTACACCGGCCAGATTTTTATTGCTATCATAATTGCTCCACCAATCATACACTGGATTCTTAAACGGAGAAACAGAGACTCCAGTCAATTTAATTAATCCCGAATTTAAGAGTTCATTGTCTGTTTACGTTTAAACAGATTTTAGTGAAATTATAATTAATCAATGAAGCTATAACAGCATAAAATTCAACTAATTAAATACTCAAATGAAAATTCTTGTCCCAATTGATTTTTCCGAGCGCAGCCAAAAAGCTTTAAAAGTAGCAAATAAATTTGCGAAACTTTTTGATGGAACAGTTACACCCTTTTATTCACATCTTCCAATATCTGAACTGGACGAACCTTATGCGTTAGGATTAAGCTCAAAAATGTATCAGAATTTTGAAAATTTGGAGGAAAAGTTGGTTAGCCGCGCAAAAGAGGTGGCAGAGAGCCTTGTTGATAAGAGCAGATTGCAGGACCCTGCTGTGGTTTTGGGAAATCCGGCGGAAGGTATTATAGATGCCTCGGAAGAATACGATTACATTATCATGAGCAGCCATGGACGAACAGGCTTTCTCACGTTTCCTGCTTGGTTCAGTAGCTGAAAAAGTTGTACGGCTTGCCCACACACCGGTAATGGTCGTTGAAAACGAATCGGATGTAGATAATTTTGATAAAATACTGGTAACAACCGATTTCTCTGATAATGCGGCTGAAGCATATCCATATGCAATAGATATTGCTGAAAAATCGGGGGGAACGGTAGAACTGTTGCATGTGCTCAGCTTTGAACAGTTTGATGAGGATGAAAAAGATCTTTCTCTTCGAAAAATTCGTGAGGAGCGTTTAAAACTTCTCGAAAAAGAACATTTCGGAAGAATTAATGGTAATGTGAGCAACCAGGTAATCGTGTCTAAAGATTCTGTGCACGAAGCTATTTTCAACCATGTAGAAAATAATGATTATGATCTGATTGTAATGGCAACCGTAGGCAGAACAGGTATCAACTATTTGATGATGGGAAGCACAACGGCTAACGTTATACGGCATGTAAAAACAGCCGTGCTAAGTGTAAACCCTAAAAAAGGTTAGTTCAAGATCTGAAGAGAACAGCTTTTAATATTTAGAGCTATCATTAACGTCCGCATTTCTACCCGGTTTGCGGACGTTTTTTTACATCCTAACCCGGATAGTCCCCAGTATTTGCCATTGATTGACTGCCCTGTTTGCCGTTTCAGACCGGAAATTTACGGCAGGCAGGTTATCGGGCAGAGGTTCGTAATTATACTCACCGTACTCGTAAACAGTGGATTCTTCATCCCAGGTTAGATAGCGGGCAGCGGCCTCAAACCGAAGCCCCTCTCCCACCGTAAAACCTGCACCAAACGAATACGCAGTTTTATCATCGATTCCGTCATCAAATCTACTGGGTTTAAAACCATACCCGCCGCGAAGGGTTAGGCCCGGGTTTACATCATATGCAAAACCGGCACGATAACTCCAAACGGATTGATAGGCTTCCCGGATGAAATCATTTTCCAGTACTTCATCCTCAAAGAGTTCACTCTCTTCAAACTCAATTTCAGTATTAGAATAGTCCACATATTCAGCAGAAAGTGATACCGAAAGACCCGACAAATTTTGCAGAGCTGCGCCAATTTTCAACATCCCCGGATAGTTCACGTTGTAAGAAAATTCGCTGTCTGTACCGTCACTGAACTCGGTGCCATTATCAAATGTCGTTGTAAGGGTAGCGTCAAACGTTTCATCAATCGTAATTTTTGTTGGCAGTGTGTAACTGACACCCACGTTCAGATTCTCCGTTAATTTGTAAAGAAGTCCCGCACGGGCTCGGAATCCATTATACCGGGTGCTTAAATTGTCATCCAGTAATAAATTGTCGATATCTGTATCAAACGTACCATCATCATCGCTGTCAATAATCTGGCTGTTATAGTCATTAAATTCGTCGATCTCCTGGAAAATTCGGTCGTATTCAAATTTCCCGGATAGTAATCCAATACTTGCACCCACCATCAAGTTTTTCTGGAACTCTGTAGCAAAAAACAGAGAGTACTCTCCGCCACCGCCATCCTGTAGTATTTCACCCTGCTGTCGAACACCCAGGTAATCGCCAAACTGCTCAAATCCAATTCGAAAAACAGACTCATCCCAGTCCTGGAACTCATCGCCGTAATCTGTGGCATACGTATTAAATGCAATATCCTGGTAGGGAGACCCATCGGTTTTAAACTGATCGGTTATAGTACTGGATTCGTTCCGGGCTCTGAATCCCACTCCCCTGTTAAAAGATGTATGCCTTGTATAAGCAGCCCCAATTACAAAACTGCCCTGTTCTGTCGGAAATTTGTACAAAAAACCAATATTCGACATGTTAAACTGATTGTTGTCCTGAGTTCTTGAATTTCCCAAATAGGTAGCATCTTCCTGAACGCTTCCGTACGATAAACCAAAATCAAAATAACTCTTTTCATAGAGGGCAATACCGGCAGGATTGTCCATAAACGAGCCGATGCCAGATTTTGTAGCTGTACCGGGAAGGACGATTGAAACGGGATCAAAAGAAACTCCCTGATCCCCGAAAAGTGTAGCTTGATTGCTATAAAGAAGATTATTATTGGGATGCTGAGAAATGGCCTTTTCCACGCCAAATATCAGTACAAACAGGATGGTAATTTTTAAAAATTTTCGCATAGCTCGCCTACCTTAGATGATTTTTACAGACTTCTTTAATACGATCTTAAACCAAATTTAGTTTCTGTCCCTCGATGACGAGGAGGATCGGCTTCTGCTGGATGATCCCCGGCTTTTCGATGAAGAGGAACTCCGGCTGGAGCGTACAGTTGAACGTGAAGAGTTGTTTGACCTTGTCCGGCTTACAGAAGAGGATCGACCGTTCGAAGAAGAGGAAGACCGCCCAACAGATGATGAACGACTGCTGCTGCTACTTCTTGATCGACTGTTGCCTAACACATGTTTTTTGATCTGCCGTACGGCACTGTTATTGAAGAAACTTGTACCACTACTTCTGGTTGTAGACCTGTTATAGTTATCTCTTGCCGGAGCTTCAACTTTTTCCCGATCCAAAAGCTTGTTTCGGAGTGTGTTGAGAGATCGCTCTCTTCGATTTTGAGGACTGTTTGATTCTACTCTGCTTCGGTTCCTGTCAGCCTGAATTCGATTGTTTACATCAGCAGATCGATTGATTCTTGTATTTCGATCCGTAGTTGACCGGGTACGATTTACAGCGGAACGTCTCTGGTCTGATTCACGATTCCGGATAATTGATGTACCGCGACTGATAATTACACCTTCGCTGCCAACATTAGCCCGAGACTGATTAGAAGACCGGCTTCTGCTTGCACTTTCATTTCCTCCGTTAGAAGACCGGCTTCTGTTTACAGTTCCATTACTTCGGTTTGAGGATGAAGAGCGGCTGCGATTTACATTACCGGAACTCCGGGACCGGTTACTTGAACTTCTGTTAACGGTTCCCCGGCTGTTTGAACTGTTTCCGGATCTGCTTCGCACTGTAGATGAAGACCTTGAACGGGTTGTTCCGCTGGATCGATTTACGGTACCACGGCTTCGTGTAGTCGATACATTTCTGGATCGTGCATTCGACCGAATATCACTCCTGTTAGCCGTATTTCTCACTCTTGCGTCGGATCTTGTTCTTCGAACAGTTTCTGATCCGCGTGAAGACAAACCATTATTTCGTGGCCCATAATTACGACTGGTTCCTCGCGATCCATTATAAATTACAATCGTGTTTCCATAGTAAGGATTATAACCCCATCCACGATAACCGCCATAATATGGATAGTAACCCGGGTAGGCATAATAATCGTAGTATGGATGATAGGAATAACGAGGATACCAATGGTTCCAGCCTACATGAAATCCTAATGAAAATGTCCACCGGGAAGACCAATATGCATGAGAGTAATATGGGTAATGAGGATAATAATAAGAGTGATAAGGTGAGTAGCCCCGGCCATATCGGTAATGGCTGGTAACATAATCCCGTACATAGGGATCGTGGGCAAGTGTAGCTCCATACTCTTCATACCACCGTTTTGCTTCATAATCTTTAAAGTAATAAGCTTCGGCATCCGACCATCCATCGTCATAACCCAGGGTGTAGTCTTCTTCATTTACAACCTGATCGCCGCGTTCTTCTACAGATCTTTCTCCGGAAGCAACTCTTTCGGTATCACTATCTGATGAATAGTAGCCACTGCCGGGATAGGAACTATACGTGGTTTGAAGCTGTGTATAGCAGCTTGTTGCAGTTAATGCCAATACTGCAATCAAAAAAGTGGTTATTTTCTTCGTTAAATGTCTCATAATAGCCTCCGGAATTACCGATTATTTCTTATCCACTTTTAAAATACAATATAATTGAACAACCAACTATCACATAACCATGTGATGCAGTTGCATATTCTAAATTTCACCACGCAGGGATTTTGCAATTACCTCTGCTTTAGAATTAACGTGTAGTTTCTTGTAAATGTTTCGAATGTGAGCACGAACGGTATCAATAGAAATATCGTACCTGTCGGCGATCAATTTATAGCTTAGCCCATCCACAAGTCCGTTTACAATATCCTGTTCCCTGGCTGTTAAATCACTTTTTGGTTTCTTTTCAGGCTTGGGCTTATTAAAATGTTCAATTACTTTTCGCGCAATCTGCGGAGACATCGGAGCACCTCCGGCCACAAGGTTTTCTATCGATTCTTTGATTTCGGGCAGAGACGTATGTTTTAACAGGTACCCGGAAGCGCCGGCAACCAGCGAATCAAAAATTTTATGCGAATCGTGGTACACCGTTAGCATAATAATCTCCACATCCGGGTAATTTTTTTTGATGATCTCTATTCCCTTAATCCCTGACATTCCCGGCAACTGGATATCCATTAAAATTACATCAGGCGGATCGTATTCTTTGAGATGATCGAGCATCTCTTCCACTGAATCCACAGCGGTTTTGCAACTCATTGACTCCTGCATGTCGAGGAATCTCTGAATTAAATTCCTGATCTTCACATTATCTTCTACAATTCCAATATTAATCATATTGCTCCTCTGTCTATTTGATGGACCCGGTTGCACGAACTGTAAACCCGCCATTTGAAACGATCTCTACGTCCGATCCTATGCGGTCTGCCCGCATTTGAATGTTTCGCAATCCCTGACCCGATTTCCTGTCATTTTTGATTTCGGTGCCATTGTCGTGAATCTCTAATGTGTAGGACTTCCCGGAAAATGAAAAATTGATATCAATCCGGGATGCATTTGAATGTTTTACAATATTATTAATTGCCTCCTTAAAAATAAGGTATATGTTTTCTTTAACGTCGACCGGCAGCTTTTCATGCATCCGAAGATTTTCAAAATCATAAAACACGCTAACCTCTCCATTCACAAAAACCTGGTTTACGTAATCCTGCATCCTGTCAGTAAGATCCCCGGCTGTATCATTTCGGGAATCTATAGACCAAACAATATCATCCAGGCTGTTCACAATTTTTCGGCTGTGTTCGCCCAACTGTTGAAGAGTTTTCTTCACCTCATCACCGGTAGTTACAGCTTGCAGAAAATCGGTTTGAAGGGCGAGTTCCGTCAGTGATGATCCAACATCATCGTGCAGGTCGCTGGCAATTTGAACGCGCATCCGTTCAATATCTACCTGTTTTTTGACCTTGAAATATCGAATTGAAAACAAAATCAATCCAACAATCACTAAACTAATCAATAGAAAAAACCACCAGCGCAAGTAATATGGATATGCAATATCGAAAGAGAAACGAGCTCTTTTTGCACTTACAACACCATCTGCATTATAGGCACGAATCTGGAACTCATACTCTCCCGGAGACAGTGATGGATATCGAATCGTTCGGTCGGTTGTAATTTGCCATCCCTGGCCGAGCCCCCTCATTCTATACTCATAAAAAATCTGATCTGGTGCTTCATAGCTCAAACCAGAGTAGGATATCTGCACAAAATTTTCATCATTACTAAACTGATGCTCCCCTTTTGGATCAATCATCCGTCCGCTCACCATCACTTCCTCAAACTCAATTCCCGGCGGAGCGCTTATATCCCGGATTTTATTTGGATAAAAATGGCTTAATCCTTCTACTGTGCCTAACCAAATGGTGCCATCAGATGCAACATACGATGCACCTGCATTCAGCTCATTCGCGATGAGTCCCTGGTTTTTGTTGTACACACGGAACGACTTCAATCGTTGTAGTGTATTATCTGCTTCCAACAACTCTTCGGGGTGCAGACGATAAAGACCGCGGTTTGTCCCCACCCAATATTGATTCTGCTGATCTTGTATGATAAAATAGCTGATAAGATCGATCTGCTCAGATTGTGTCAATCTTTGAACGGTTTCACCATCATATTTTGCAACACCGTTGAATGTAGAAAACCACTTGTCGCCATTGTGATCTATATGAATTTGGATGACGCCATTACTCGGCAGTCCGTCAGCCATGGTCAAATATTCAAACTGTTCACCGTTGTAAATAGCCACGCCACCATAGGTTGCAAACCAGTAGTTCCCTTGGTCATCACGCTTGATATCCATGACAGTATTATTCAAAAAGCCATTACCTGTATGATGCTGAATATATCCCTCTTCCTGCATTTGAATCACCCCACTTTCGTAGGTGGCAATCCAATATTCATCCTCTTCTACATCTTCATATATCTCTCGAACCATCCCAAATGGAAACCGGTCTGAACTGAGAGTATTAAATTGACCATCCTCATAGATACTTATTCCGCCGCGAGTTCCGATCCACAGTCGATTATCGCTGTCCAGGAGAAATGAAAAAACGATGTTATCTACCAACCCATCCGATTCATCGTAGGGTTGAAATACCTGGCCGTCATACCGCAATAAACCTCCCCCGTAGGTGGCAATCCAGACATCACCATCAGGCCCCTCGGCAAAACCGGTAACTACGTTATTGGTGAGTCCATTTTCAATATTATAACTCTGAAAATAATCGCCTACATAGATACAGATTCCACCTCCAAGTGTTCCAAACCACATATTCCCTTCATGATCTAACAATGAGGATTGAACAATTGTACCGGGAACCCCTTCATTCCTCGTATAATTTTGAAAATTCCTCCCATCAAAAAGAGAAATTCCACTCTCTGTCCCCAGCCAAATTCGATTTCGATCTTCTACTGTAATCGTCTGGATTTTTTCATCCAGCAATCCATCCGAACGGTTGTAAGTGGTTAGAATACCATTTTCAACTTTTACCAGTCCTGAAAAAGTACCGATCCAGATTCTTCCAAATTCATCACCGGTAATGTGGCGAATTCGGTTGTTCGGTAGTCCATTTTCTGTTGAATGATACCTGACTTGATCTCCATTAATTCGGGCCAGACCCCCTCTTGATCCAATCCAAATCATTCCATCATCATCTGCGTAGATCGTTTGAACCCACTGCATGGAGATGCCCATCGTTTCATTGACGGAGCTGAGGTCACCCTGTTCATTTAACTTCCATGCTCCATTAGTTTCGGTGCCAAACCAGTAATTTCCCTCAGAGTCCTCGGTTATCGAAATTACAGGGTCCTGATTTAACTGGGAAACTGATTCAGGCGTTATTAGTGTATCATCCTGCAGTATGGAAATCCCGTATTCTGTACCTATCCAAATAGTGCCCTCGCTATCCTGGAAAAGTGCGTGGACATCGTTTGAGGCCAATCCGTCTTCTTCGTAAAACTGTTTGAAAGAAACACCGTCAAACCGGTTCAGGCCATAGCCGGTACCGACCCAGATGTATCCGCGCTCGTCTTGAATTAAGGCTTGTGCTACCGATTCACTCAATCCAGCTTCAATAGAGTAGGTTCGAAAAGGCAAATATTGGGCCTCTGCCCCTTGTAGAAGAGCTACGCTTGCTATCAAAGAAAGTATGAGGGATTGTGTCTTCATTATCTGCGCAAGCTAATAAGATAATTGGATTGCACAAATCACATATTCATGTGAAG